>NZ_JAUBPE010000087.1:0-29934 GCF_036700565.1 Microcoleus pseudofavosus SVA1_A4 | reverse complement strand
AGATTGCACTCACTTTCTTCACTTCTCTGCTGCAAAAGCGATCGTATCCCTCTTTAAAAACTGTCCGGAGTATTGAACAAACGGAGATTTAGCAAAAATTGGGATGAATTTTTTACAATCAATTAATTTTTTCTGTTCCCCTAAATCGAGCACCGCCCAAGACGCATCGAGGGCGACATCGCGGGATTCATCCATACACAATTCGACGATTTTGTCAATGGCTTGCTGCGAATTTTTTTCGGCTTGTTGGCGGTAAACTTTTAATAAAGCAACTCTCGATTCTTTAGAAGTTGCTGTTTGTTGCAGGTAGCTTTCTATTTGAGGGGGAACGTGTTTTAATTTTTTAATAATCGGAGCGATTTGAGTTGGCGGTAATTGGGAAATTAACTGTTTTAAGACTTCCCCTTGTAAATGGAGAACTTCGGGAGAATTCACCGCCAACTCATCGATGACGCGGATTAATTCAGCGGGATATAAATTAATTTTTGGCACAACCCAATTGGCTAAAACTAACTTTAATTTCGGGCTTATTTGACAAATATCTGGGGATGTTTCCGTTAGTTGGCTTACCAATTTCGATAGCAGGTGGATTTTGCTTCCCGGAATAGTTTCTATCGCTATTTTAACCAACAGCAAAGCCACTAACTCGCCCGAACCTCTCTCAATTGCCTTGCTAATTGCCATCTGATTGCAGCGGTTAAAATCAGCCGATTCTCCCGGCAAATTCTCCCGCAGCAAATGCGATAAGATTGTTTTGAGAAATTCCCGATCGCCCTTAGCTACCTCGCTGACTGCTGTCGCGCCAACTCCCATCCAATCTCGGTGAATCGGCGCGTGCAGCGCCTCAAACCAACTTTTGCCGAACACCGAATTTCGCGATACAATTAAATTGGGCAGCAACTGCTGCAAAAGTCGAATTGTATTTTCGGCTTCAAAGAAGGAAGGAGAGGGAGGTTTAAAAATTAAGGCTGTTAAAAACTCTTGCTTTACTGTTTCTGGAATTCCCGGCGCGAGATACAGTCCCACAACGAGCGATCGCGCTTTGCTTCCCAATGTAAAATAGATATTTCTCAAGCAACTTAAAATTTCTAAATCGATTGTTTTTTCCGGGGTTTTGCCAGCGCGATCGCAGTACACTGCCAAAAATTTACCCCAAACTTGGTGATTGTTGCTGGCATTAACATTATCTCTTAAATAATCGCAATTTTTAATAGTATCTACAGCTTCCTGAAATCGCTGACTCCTTTCATCGTTTAAACGAAACAGCAATTCCGCGACAGTTTCCGCCGCTTTATTAATCAATTCTTGGCTGACAGTTGCTAAAAGTCTGACAGCTACTTCCCACACCGTTTTGCTGTGGCGTTTCGGTGCGGAATTAGCGGCGACTAGCAAAGTCTCTTGAAAAACATATCCGCTGCTAATTGCAATCTCCAGCATCGGCAGCAAAACCGCAGCAGATTCCGGTTCTTTCCGGGAAATCGAGGCAAAAGCCACAGCCCGAAACGGCATGATTTTATGTTTGTTTAAAGCTCGATCGGTCTGATAAAATTCATTTAAATCCATCAAAGTTAGCAGTTGCCGGAAAATCGGCCAGATGTAGTAGCGCGAAAACTCGGATTCCGCAAAAATCATCTCGCTTTTTAACTGATTTTTTGCAGATTCTCCCGACTCGGTTGAATTCAGCCAGCGGGCAACTGTATATTCTAAAAAAGTTTGGTGAAAAAATCCGATGCGCTTGCCGCCGAAATCTTTCAAAACGCCCTCGCTTTGCAGAGAAGTATAAGCTTCAAATTCAGTTTCGCTAAATTCTAAATTGCTTTCATAGATAAAATCTCGCAGCCTTTCTCCAGAATTGCTGTAGATAATTTCCGCAACTTTCAAGCAGAGTTTTTCCTTAGCAATCCTGACGCGCTGCGGCTGCAAATTGCTGCGTACAGTCGAGACTTTCCAATTCCAGTATTCCCCGTAGAGTTGGCTTACTGTCAAATCTTCCGGCACGTTTTCCAACTCGGTAAACAAGTCGCACAGTAAAGCCAGCAGTAACGGATTGCGGACGATTTCTTGCAGGGAAACGCAGTCGGTGGAAAGGGCTATAATGCGATCGGCAAAAGCTTCCCCATCCACCAGTAAATTTTCCCCTTTCCGCTTCACAAACTCCGCCGCTTCCCTGACTTCCCCGTCGCTGAAGGCTGTAATCCTGCATCCGTCTTGGACGCTTTCTCGGAAGCCGGCAAAACTTTCGTGGTATGGTTCAAAGAAGTTGCTGTAGTCGGTATCGCGGCAGGTAAAGGCAACGGTAGTTCCCGTTTCTAACAGTTGCTGCAAGACGTTTCGCAACACGGGAACCAGCGGTTTTGTTAAGATGATATCCAAAGTGTCGATCGCAATTGTACCGCGCCCCTTTTCTGAGGTAAGCTGTTTGGCAACTTCCGCGATCGGCTGCCGTTTGCCGCTGATTTTTTCCCCGACTTCCAAAGCAAAGGTTTCCGCAGATTCGATTAAATCGTCGCACCGGATCAAAGCAATCCATCCCGTCTGGGCTGCTGCAATTTCGGCGCTGAGTTCGTCGTAGATAGTTCCCAGAATCGTGCTTTTTCCGTAGCCCGCAGCGCCGAGAATCGGGATGACGCGCCGTTTGTTTTCCCAAATGCCCGATCGAATTTGTTTGAGGCATTTTTCCAACAGGCTTTGGCGGCGGATCGGAGGTAAGATGTAAGGGTCGAGGGCTTTTCTGGCCCGATCGCTATTTTGTTTGACTCTTTCTTGCAGGGTAAAAATCTCCCCGCCACCGCCCCCTCCTATTTCTTCTTCTTCCTCGCTTTCCGTCCCAAAAACGACATCTTCCCACTCCAATTCTAGCGCTTCGCAAATCTCTACAAAATATTTGCGATCGACCGATTTTCCCGTGAAAAACTTGCTGATAGTTTTTAAGGAAATTTCCAACTCGTCCGCAAACGCAACTTGCGACAAGCACCTTTTTTCCAATTTATGCTTGGCGACTTTGATGCCGTTAATAGATGCTGTGAGCGATCGCGACATAAAATTAATGGTAACTGCTAGCTCGGCTCGGTTGGAGGTAAGCCAGCCCAAAAAATCTGCTCGGCCGTCAAGTTCAATTCTGGAAAAGCCAGCGACTCAACCCGATCGTCGCCTCTAAACAGTTTGACCTGATACTCCCCATCTACCAGTTGGCAAACCGAGAGAGTTGGTTGTTTGGGATTGCCGATGAACTTGCGGCCGCCCAAACCGAGATAGTCCACAATCCAGTATTCGGGAATGCCCATTTCCTCATAGTCGGAAGCTTTGAGAAAATAATCATCCCGCCAGTTCGTACTGACGACCTCTACAGCCAGTCGCACTGAATGGCCCATCGTGATGATAGATTCTTTTTTCCAGCGCGGCTCGTTTGCGAGTTGCGATCGATCTAGGACGATTGCATCTGGCTGATAACCAGCCTCGTTACGGACGGGTTTAAGCAGGCAGTCACCGGGGATGGAATAGGGCAGTTGCAGTCGTGTGATTTCCAAATAGATTTCGCTGCAGATAAAGCCTGTAATCTCGGAATGGTCGCCCGGGACTAAAGGCATTTCAACAATCACTCCGTTGTGTAGTTCATAGTGGCGGACAGAGTTCTCTGGATACCAGGCCGCGAACTCGTCAAACGTGACTGTTTTTGGTATGGTTTGCATCATGATGTGTCCTAATATGCTGTGGATAACTAAATAGAAATTCCGCGCCGGAATTCCCGCGTCGCTTCCAAAGTTGAAGCCATCAGCAAACAGCGCGACAGCAAACTGATATCTAAATCCGGCAAAACAGCGCTTGCAGAAATTTTTTCATAACCCTCAACGCCCAAGCGATACATAGCAAACAAGCCATTTTCCCAAAACCACACTTCCGGCACTTCCAAGATTCGGTAACGGTTTAGTTTGCTTTCGTTGCCGCTGCTAAACACTATTTCAATAGATAAATCTGGAGGAGAGTTTGCAGTTCTTCCCCTGCCGATATAATAGGATTCGTCAGCTTGTGCCGATGCCATTCCTTCCTTTTCTTGGGTAAAGCTGCCGGTAGGTGCGAATTCAATCTCTTTTTCCAAGCAGTAGATAAATAAAAGTCCAGCAATTGTCCTGCTAAAAAACTCGTGGTCTTGCGAAACTGCCAAGATTTCTACTTCGCCGTCATAATAAAATAACCGAATGCCCGGAGCGTTCGCAAACCCGGTTTCGATCGATTTAAATTCTTGCCAGCTAATCCCGGAATGAATTAGCCGTTGGTCTTTTGGTTTTAAGCGCGTCTGTGTCATGCCGATCGCTCCTTTGTCTCATCAATTATATATTCAAAACTCCAGCGATCGAGCTTCGGCAGAGGACACGGCAGTGCCCTTGGACTAACCCAAAATAATCCATCGCAGCCCTCCGATGCAACCATCGCCCGATTAATTGTAGGCAACTCTGGACACGGCAGTGCCCTTGGACTACCCCAAAATAATCCATCGCTGCTCGATGATGCAACCATCGCCCGATTAATTGTAGGGACACGGCATTGCCGTCTCCTGACTGTGGGTAACGGGTAAAATCAACCGGATTGGATAATGAAATTGCCTCTAGTGCGATCGAATCTAACCATCGACACGGCAGAGGACACGGCAGTGCCGTGTCCCTACTTTCGGCCGAATGAAAACAATCGGTAAAGGGGAAAGATTTCATGTCAGGTCGAACCCCAAAATTTCAGCTTGCTTTCACCAAACAAGTCACCAAAAAACTGAGTTTTCTTCCCCTTCCAGCCCGAAAGCAATACGAAAAAGCTTTCAAATTATTAGAAACAGAAGGGCCTAGCTACAGAAGTTTGAGAATTCACAGATACAAGCAAAAAACCGGAGATATTTGGGGGTATTCAGCTTCGATGGCGTTGAGGTTTTACTGGGACTATAGGGCTGAGATAGAGATTTTGGTAACTAATCTGACTTCCCATTAACTTTGCAATAATAGGGAGAATTTCGATGGCGAATACCCCGCGAAAAATTGAAGAGCGAGAACAGCGGTTAATTGCTCTTTACAGTCAGTGCCATTGAATTAGGGATGACTCCTCAGAAATTCTACGGGAAATGGGATGTGAGTTACGAGCAAATGGCGGAAATTTGCGGCCGATCGATCTCGACAGTTAAAGGGTGGTTTAAAACAGGCCGCCACTACCGGCACCCTACTCCCGCTGACTTGCGCAATTTAGCTTTGATGGATTTTTTACTAGAGCATTTTGAAGAAATAGGCGAGATCCTGTGGAACCTGCTATGTCACGCAGAGCAATAAGTCAAGAGCATTTTGACCTGTTTTTACTCAAAAGTTCCGAGTAAAAAGGCAAATAAGTTAATGTTCGATCGGGAGAAATGCCGTGACGTATTTTGAACAGTTGCACCCTTGGTGTATCGGCGGTTCTCCAGAAAGTGAGGTATGCGGGCGAGTTATGAGCCCTATGCCCTATGCCCTATGCCCTATGCCCTATTTCTTCAACTCGCTATTAGTTCCTGTTTCCCGAAAATAGAATCGTCATAATGCGCCAACAAATCAGCAGGATCGTCATAAATAGCTAAAGCATCGGTAAGCGAAGCATCATCGAAACCTCCGCACCGAAAAGCAATGACACCCACCCCGCACTTGCCAGCAGCTTCGATATCGTAAGGAGTATCAGCTAACATCACAACTTGACTCGCTTCCAGTTTCAATTTGCTCAAAGCAGCTTCTACAATATCCGGTTCCGGCTTAGAAGCTTCCGCATCGCTAGATGTCGCCGCCTCCTCCAATAAATCGTCCACCTGTGCCGCTTTCAGCAAACCGGAAAGTTCTTCACTCGTAGCGGAAGTAGCAATAATCAGCCGCAGTTTTTCCGCCTGCATTTTTAACAGCAATTCCCGCGAACCGGGGGCCGGAGAAAGCGTCGGGGAAAAGCGGTCGATAATCAGTTCTTTGCGCCGCTGTGCAATTTTTTTTCCATCGCCTTCTTCATCTGTAAGTCCCGGCACCATCTCGGGTATAACTTTATCGCCGCCCATGCCAATTAGCGGGCGAACTTGCTCGAACGGCACGTCATAACCGAAAGCAGCAAACGCCTCAACCCAAGATTGAGCGTGGGCATCATTGCTCAGCACGAGCGTGCCGTCAACATCCAAAATTACTGCTTGCAAGTTCATAGTTATTTCCTATTAATTACTAATGAAGCCTGAAACGAGTATTAGCCCCCTACCAAAGGAGGTTGGGGGTGTGATGCGACGATCGCGGTAGCTGTCGGTCGAGCCAATTACCGATCGCCCATTACCAATTGTCCGACAAGAAAAGGGCGATCGAACCCGTCTCAATTAGTTTGATAATTTTCCTCAGTCCAACAGCGTGGCAAAGTTTCACCGGAAGGAAACACTAATTTACTTTTTTCAAAAGTTGCTGTTTCTTGCTCTTCTTGACCAGCTTGATTTTTTCCCGGCACTTCATTTTTTGTAGGGCTGATTAAAGCATCTACATCGAGGATTTCGATCAAGTCGCCGGATTCTTTTTCTTGTAAAAGCATAGTTTCTCCTTGTGTGTTGAATGGGATTTACGGTTTGAGGACAACTTTGATGCAGTTGTCTTTTTTCTGTTTGAAAATCTCGTAAGCGTGCGGCGCTTCTTCTAATTTCATGCGGTGCGTAATTACGAATGACGGGTCAATTTCGCCTTTTTGAACGCGATCGAGCAAAGGCCGCAAATACCGGTGAACGTGCGTCTGTCCCATTTTCATGGTCAAGCCTTTGTTGAAAGCTGCACCTAACGGCACTTTGTCAACGAAGCCGCCGTAAACGCCGGGAATTGAGACTGTACCGCCCTTGCGACACGCGAGGATCACTTGTCGCAGGGCGGTAGGTCGATCGCTCTCCAACCGCACGGCTTGCTTGGCTTTGTCGTACAAAGCGTCGAGACCGGTGCCGTGGGCTTCCATTCCCACCGCGTCGATGCAAGAGTCGGGCCCGCGTCCCCCCGTCATTTCGGTGACGGCTTCCCCGGCGTCCATCTCTTCGTAATTGATGATTTCAGCTTTGGCTGCGGCCGCCATTTGCAAGCGTTCCGGTACGCGGTCGATCGCAATTACTCGATCGGCCCCCAGCATAAACGCGCTTCTGATTGCAAATTGTCCGACCGGCCCGCATCCCCAAACTGCTACAGTATCCCCCGGCTGAATGTTGCAGTTTTCGGCCGCCATGTAACCGGTCGGAAAGATATCCGTGAGGAACAATACTTGTTCGTCAGAAAGTCCGTCGGGAATTTTTAAAGGGCCGACATCTGCAAACGGAACCCGCGCGTATTCTGCTTGACCTCCTGCATAACCGCCCGTTAAATGCGAGTAGCCAAACAGTCCCGCCGGCGAATGACCGTAGATTTTTTCAGCCAGCCCAGCATTGGGATTGGAGTTGTCGCACAGCGACCACAAATCCCGGTTGCAAAAGAAGCAACTGCCGCAAGAAATAGTAAAAGGAATCACGACGCGATCGCCCTTTTTTAAGTTCTTGACTTCGCTGCCGAGTTCGACTACTTCCCCCATGAATTCGTGGCCCATGATGTCGCCCGATTGCATGGTGGGGATGTAGCCGTTATAGAGGTGCAAATCTGAGCCGCAGATTGCTGTAGACGTGATTTTAACTATCGCATCGCGCGGATTGATAATTTTTGGGTCTGGTACATTATCAACTCGCACGTCATTTGCTCCGTGCCAGCAAAGAGCTTTCATTATTTTTTTCCTCTAGTTAACTACTAGCTAGCAGATTTTTGATTTTAAATCTTAAATTTACTACGCCGATAAATTACCTGCTTGGATGTTTTAATTTTAAGCATATAAAAATTTTTATCTCTCTATCCGAGGTATAATTTATAAATCTATCTTTCGGCTGTTTTCAATAACAAAAAGGTAAAATTTATCCTCCGCACTTTAGTGCGGGGGATTTCACGTTCTTCTGTTAACCGCCAACAGTTATAGCAACCGCGCCCGACATTTAGGAGGTTCTTAATTACTGAAAACCTTGCCGAAGATTGCTTCTTCCTTCTCTTCTAGATAACTAAAGCCTTTTTCCTTTTTCCTTTTTCCTTCTTCTTTCTTCCTTCAACATCTGCTATAACAGCTAACAACTACATAGCTGAGATTGTTTTTGTCGATCGCCGCTCGCTTCCTTCTCACAATCAATAAAATTTCTGCATTTCGCCTCACTATAGCCGATATTTTGGCTCACTTTAGATAAATAGGGACCGAAAACTTCTAACGTAAAAGCGGGCTTATCAATTATTAAGCAGGGTGCGTGACTTTTGTATAGCTCAACACTCCACCCCAATCTGGAGAATCATGCACCCTGCTTAAGGAGGATTAATCGTCAAATATTGTATCATTAGTTATACCTAAAAGCCGAGTTTGCGGTAAAGTTGTTAAAGATTAAAATTTATCGATCGCCTTTTATGCCTTACACTGCATCTACCACAACAGACCCCCATCAAGCCAATATCCGCAATGCCGACCACCGCCTACTAGAATTCACCAAGCTAACGCCGATGATGCAGCGGTATGTGGAAGTGAAAGAACAGTATCCCCACGCACTTTTATTGTTTCGAGTAGGCGATTTTTTTGAGTGTTTCTTCCAAGACGCAGTTACGATTTCTCAGGAATTAGAGCTTGTTTGTACTAGCAAAGAAAGCGGCAAAGAAATCGGCAGAGTGCCGATGACAGGAGTGCCGCACCACGCCCTCGATCGCTACACTTCAATGTTAGTAGAAAAAGGCTATGCTGTGGTAGTTTGCGACCAAGTAGAAGATGCTTCTATCGCCGCTAGAGAAGGCCGTCAAGTCAAGCGGGAAATTACCCGGATTCTGACTCCCGGAACTTTGACTGATGACGGAATGCTGAAACCCCGTCAAAATAATTTTTTAGCAGCAATTGTGATAGCCGGGGAACATTGGGGATTGGCTTATACTGATATTTCTACGGGAGAATTTGTCACTACCCAAGCAGATAGTTTAGAACAATTAACCTTAGAATTGCTGCGTTTGCAACCTTCGGAAGTCTTGGTACCGACTAATGCGCCGGATTTGGTGACTATGTTGAGGCCCGGAGAGAAATCAGAGCATTTGCCAGATTGTTTGCCGAATTCGTTTTGCTATTCTTTGCGATCGCAAATTCCGTTTACTTTGTCCGAAGCAAAACAGAGAATCCTGCAAAAGTTCAAAGTGCGATCGCTCGAAGGCATGGGATGCGGCCACCTTTCCCTCGCAGTCCGCGCCGCCGGCGGTTTGCTGCAATATATCGAAGAAACTCAAAAGGAAAAAGCAGTTTCTTTGCAAAGATTGCACACTTACACTCTCACCGATTTTCTCATTCTAGACTACCAAACCCGCCGCAATCTCGAAATTACTCAAACAGTGAGAGATGGGGTTTTTCACGGTTCGCTGCTGTGGGCTATAGACAAAACCAGCACTGCAATGGGAGGCCGCGCTTTGCGCCGCTGGGTGCTGCAACCTTTGCTCAACATTAAAGGCATTTGCGCCAGACACGACACGATTCAAGAATTAGTAGAAAATAACGCCCTGCGCCAAGATTTGCAGCAGTTGCTGCGCCAAATTTACGACATCGAAAGGCTGACTGGTCGCGCTGGTTCTGGCACAGCTAGCGCTCGGGATTTAGTCGCTTTAGCTGATTCTTTGGGAAAACTGCCGGAATTAGCTGTTGTCGCTGCTCAAGGGATCTCGCCCTATTTGAAAGCCCTGCAAAATGTACCGCCAATTCTAGAAGAATTAGCAAATACAATTCACGCTCATTTAGTTGATGAACCGCCGATTCATTTAAAAGAAGGAGGTTTGATTCGATCGGGAATCAATCCCATGCTAGATGAAATGCGCCAAACTGCATCAGCAGACCAAGAATGGATTGCAAATTTAGAAGCAACAGAGAGAAAACGCACCGGAATTTCTAATTTAAAAGTAGGCTACAATAAAGCTTTCGGCTATTACATCAGCATTACAAAATCGAAAGTAGACCAAGTGCCGAGCGACTACACCCGCAAGCAAACTCTCACCAATGAAGAACGCTACAGCACTGAAGAATTAAAAGAAAGGGAAGTGCGAATTCTGACGGCGCGGGAAGATTTAAATCAATTGGAATACGATATTTTTGCTAAAGTGCGATCGGAGGTAGGAGAACACGCCGAAGTTATTCGCAATGTTTCCCGCGCCGTGGCGGCGGCCGATGTTTTGTGCGGTTTGTCAGAAGTAGCAGTTTACCAAAATTACTGCCGCCCGACTATGACAGAAAGTCGGGAAATTAAAATTATTGAAGGTTGTCATCCTGTGGTGGAAAAGTCTTTGCCGCCGGGATTTTTTGTACCTAATTCGGCTTTTTTGGGTCGGGAAGAATCGCTAAACCGCCCAGATTTAATTATTTTAACCGGACCGAATGCTAGCGGGAAAAGTTGTTATTTGCGGCAGGTTGGTTTGATTCAGTTAATGGCGCAGATGGGCAGTTTTGTGCCGGCGAAAGCTGCGAGTTTAGGAATTTGCGATCGCATTTTTACCCGCGTCGGCGCCGTGGATGATTTAGCAACCGGTCAGTCTACGTTTATGGTGGAAATGAACGAAACTGCAAATATTCTCAATCACGCGACGCCAAAATCATTGGTTTTGTTAGACGAAATTGGCAGGGGAACGGCGACGTTTGACGGACTTTCGATTGCTTGGTCTGTAGCAGAATATTTAGCAAATGAGATCCGGGCGCGGACAATTTTTGCGACTCACTATCACGAATTGAATGAGTTAGCTTCTATTTTGGAGAATGTCGCAAATTATCAGGTGACGGTGAAAGAATTGCCGGATCAAATCGTATTTTTGCACCAAGTTCAGCCGGGGGGTGCTGACAAATCTTACGGAATTGAAGCGGGTAGGTTGGCCGGTTTACCGCCGTCGGTGATTGACAGGGCGAGACAGGTGATGAAGCAGATTGAGAAACACAGCAAAATTGCGATCGGGCTGCGGAAAGGTGTTAAAAAAGATGGTAAAAAAGAGTCTGAGGGCGAACAGTTGGATATTTTTGAGGATTGAAATTTGCGGCGGTAAAAAATTTGTAGTAACTTCTATATTGCACCATTTTCAATAAGCCTTTCAGGGGCGGGCAGGATGCCCACCCCACAAGAAAATTTAATTTTTGTGGAACAGGCATCCTGCCTGTTCTTGAGCATGGTGCAATATCTCAGTTACTACTTTTACTACAAACCAGGAACTCTCCAGCAACTCTAACGCCCATTTTGCAACTTTCTTACCTCTTTGTGCACGCTCATCCCAATTTCCAAAGCCTCATTCAGCAAGCGCCCGTATTCAGTCGCTCGATCGCTCACATCCACCGCCATCAAAGCAGCCAAATTACTTTCAATATTAGCAAATAACTCGTAACGGCGATCGATAAAATCCTTATTTTCCCTCAGAATTCTTTCTGTCCGCAAAGCACAAACCAAACTTTCCCTAGTAATCTGTAACGCCTCAATAGCATCCTCTCGATTGATCGAATTTGCTGGTAAATTGCCAGCCGCCGTTAGGCGATCGATAATATCTAAAGCCTGAATCACTTCATGATATTTCTCAACTTCATCCAGCAGACCCGCCAGAGTTTCCAGAGGTTTTGCTTTCACCCATTTATAGACATTCCAAGCAACAGTAATCGCCAGCGACAAACCCAAAGTTATTTGTAAAACCCTGACAAATATCTCAGCATCGCTAAATGAACCAACATTATGTTGATTAGCCAGTAAAGCAACAGGCAGCGACACAACTAATGTCACGCAAAATATTAGCAACTCATTCAACAAAAGAGAAAATAGCTTTTTGCCATCCCGGAGTGCAGCAGGTCGGTAAAAATCCCCTGCAAAACCGTCGCTCAAAGCTATTCCGCTCAAATCTTCCAACTCCTTCTCAGGAATTTTTAACTCATCCAAATCCGCTTGTATCACTCTTTAAAATCTCCTTAAATATGGATTAATTACGATCCTCCCAGAGACATAATTGATTGCCACAGACTCATATAAAAATTGCTTTCTCGGTCTCGGAACAGTTGAAAAGCTTGTCCCGGTGCGCCAAAAAACGGTCTTAGCGTCCATCCCAATTGACTGCCAACAAACGCATAAAGTCCCAACCAGAAGCGCAAAATATTTAGCCTGATGTCTTTGCCTTCCGCATCTTGTTCTGAAAGAAAGTGCATTCCTTGATAAATGAAATTTACCCCCAAAAATCCTGTGATTGCCATGATAGCAACATTCAGCAACAGATAAAAATTGTAATTGGTACTGCTTATGAGGAAAAACAAACTAACAGGTGCAAATCCAAACAGCAAAACGCTAATCATCGCCATCGCTGTCATCAACAATGTCAAATACTGTTCAAAAGTTCGTTTAGAACCAAACATGACATTAAAAAAGTACAGTGTGGGAAAGCAGATAATCAGCGTCAGCAAGTAAAGTGCTGGCAACTTAATTGCTGAAACCAGACATTGCATCCACGTACTAGATGCGCCTAATATCGCTCCGTAAATGGCAAAAAATACGGTACTACAAATCAACAAACCGAAAATTTTAGATTTGAGCTTGACACCTTGGCGAATTTCTTCGAGAAACTGTTGCCGTTCCCGCAGCAAATACATTACTACTGAAAAATATTTCACTGGATCTCCTTGTGACTGATGCGACTCCGGATCAGTCATAACTCAAGCTGAGTTCGATCGGCAATCTTGGCAAATCAGGGCACTCTATGTTAACCGATTATTTTTGCACCCAGCTCGCCACAAGCTGAGATTTAGAGTAGTTTAGAGAGATACTCGCAAAGCTAAACGGCTCAAACTCTATACAGGTATGGATTGTATCCAATTTGTATCCAAACGAGGCAAATTGTATTCAATTTCTATCCAATTTCTAATCAGTTTGACCCATCACCAACCCCAAAAATGGGCAATAAAAAACCCCAAACCGTTGATTTACCGTTGGTTTGGGGTTTTTATAGACGCAAGCGGGCAGCGGGAATCGAACCCGCATAGTTAGCTTGGAAGGCTAAAGTTTTACCACTAAACTATGCCCGCACACAGAAACTAAACATACCACAAGTTTTTCTAGATTGCAATAGGCCTGTGCAAAATTTTTGAATACCTCCCTCACAGTGGCTGAATCGGGGGCTGAATCGGGACTTACTCGCCGATCGCCCTCCTCGCGCCTAACCTCCCCGTCTCCGATGCTGGGTAAGGCTTTACGGATGGAAATAATCGTAAATTTGCTGCGCCAGACGCGGGCCAATCCCAGAAACTTCTGCCAACTGTTCGAGAGTCGCTAAACGGAGATAGTCGATCGACCGAAAATGTGCTAACAATTGTTTTTGTCGGTGGTGTCCCAATCCGGGAATTTCATCAAGGCGCGATCGCTTCATTCTCTCGCTTCTTCGATCCCGGTGAAAACTCACAGCAAATCTGTGCGCCTCATCCCGCACCCGGCGCAATAATTGTACTCCAGGCTGCTCAGAATTAGTTGGCAGCGGCAAAGATTCCCCCGGCAAAAATATCTCCTCTCGCTGCTTTGCCAAACTGACAACGCGCAACTCTTCTAGCAAATTCATCTCCCGCAAAACAGCCACAACTGCTGACAGTTGACCTTTGCCACCATCTATCATAATTAAGTCTGGTTTGTCAGAAATAGTAGGAGAATCTGAAGATAAATTGCTGAGTTCTTTCGGTTCTTCTAAATCGCTAAACCCATCTTCCATCTTCCCTTTTTCTTCTTCCTTCAATCCCCGGAATCGGCGACCGATAACTTCTGCTAAACTAGCAAAATCATCAGAATGCCCTGATTTTATTTCAGGATTTTTAATTTTGTAATGGCGGTAGTGTTGATTGGCCGGCAAACCGTCAATAAATACGACGCGGGAAGCTACGGCGTCAGAACCTTGAATGTGAGAAATATCGTAACCTTCAATGCGGCGAGGAACTTCTGGCAAATCGAGAATTTCTGCTAAATCTTCCATTGCTTGAGAATTGCGATCGCTCAATCTTTGCATTCTCGCCAATTCGTACTCAGCGTTGCGTTCCACCATCTCAATCAACTCAGCCTTAGTTTGCCGCTGCGGTGTCAAAATCGTCACTTTTCGACCCTTGCGGTTGCTCAACCAATCTGCTAATATTTCCCCTTCTGGCAATTCGTACTGCACTGAAATTTCGCTGGGAATTTCTACAGATTCGACATTTTGATAGTGTTCCTCCAACACCCGCTGCAAAATTGCTCCGGCCTCTACCCCCCCTCGTTCCCCCCCTTGCCAAGGGGGGGAGGAAAGAGAAAGTTGAGATAATTCTTGCTCACCCTTGGCAACGGGGGGTTGGGGCGGTATTTCCGCCATAAATCCCAATCTTCCGACCAATTGACCGGCACGAATCTGGAATAATTGGATGCAAGCGTGCTGGGTGTCGGCTGCAAGTGCGATCGCATCTCTGGAAACCGTATCGTCGGGCAAAGACACCTTTTGACCCGCACTCAAAGACTGCAAACCCTTAATTTGGTCGCGAAGGCGCGCCGCAGTTTCAAAGTTTAAATCTTCGGCTGCTTGTTCCATTTGGGGCTCCAGGATGTCGAGTAATTCCTGAGTTCTTCCCTGGAAAATCATCGCTACTTTTTGGATGATTTTATGATATTCCTCCGGCGAAGTTAACCCTTGACAAACGCCGACGCAGCGGCCGATGTCGTAGTTCAAACAGGGACGGTCTTTAAATAGCGGTTGAGGGCGCTGCCGCAGCGGGAAAATCCCCTTAATTAAATGCAGCGTACTCCGCAGCGCCCCTGTATCGACGTAGGGGCCGTAATAGCGGTCTTTTGCACTACCTGCGCGGCGTTTGCGGGTGATAAAAATGCGCGGGTATTCTTCCGACCAAGTTATGCACAAATAAGGATATTTTTTATCATCTTTGAGGAGGACATTAAAGTAAGGTTGGTGCTGTTTTACGAGGTTTGCTTCTAATGCTAAAGCTTCCGCTTCTGTGTCTGTGGCGATGAATTCAATTTCGCGCACTTGCTGCACCATCATCGCGATGCGGGGACTGAGATTTTGGCTTTCGCGGAAGTAGGAACGGACGCGGTTTCGGAGTCTTTTGGATTTGCCAATGTAAAGGATGCGATCGCTCTCATCTCGCATTAAATATACACCAGGAACCGCCGGAATTTCTTTGAGGCGACTTTCTAGGCGTTCCGAGTCTTTAACTAACGGCAGAGTTTTTGTGGAGGGCATATAAATTTGAGATTTTTAGATTTATGTATAGCGGGACTTACGCACTCCAAGCAAAGAAACCGGGTTTGTAACCAGAGTCAAGGGCTAAAACCCACAATTTTCGTAAAAAAAAACTGTTTCGGAGTGAGTTCTATATACCATTATAACGCTGCCGTCTGGGTCAAACGAATCAATCCAAAGTCAAAACCGCCGACTGATTATCGCCTGCCTTATTTAGGGGATACTTCGCTTTTATAAACTCTTCTAGTAAATCAAAGAAATTATCAAAAGCATGACTTTCATCGGTTGAATTAAATAAAATAATTTTAGCCCAAGAAGCAGAGGTAACAAGAGCGATTTTTTTTTGCAACCAAGGCTGAAATTCTGCAAATTCTTTCTCTTGTTCTGTGACGGGGATTTCTAGTAGGTCGCGAGCGTGTTGATAGCCGCACAAGAACAGAAATAAGTTGCTGATAGAACGGGAACCGATGTACATTGCCGGTTTCTTTTGAATGCGGTTGAGTAATTCGTAAAATTTAGTCATTATTTATTAACCGTTGGTAAAATTTTACAATTAAAAGCTCTCAATTTCTTCGATAATAAACTGACCGCTCGGACAGTCAAAGTCTTTATCCATTTTTCTCTAGTCAGCCCGGTTGTTGACAAATTATCAAACACTTTGCGACGAACTTCAATCCCGTAGTGTGTGCCATTCTGAGTAATCGGTGTTCTACCTTTTTCCCAACGTTGACTCACAATAAAATACCCTCGTCCTACCAACTTGAGTTGAAGATGAGTCCCGCTAATGCCGTTAGCTTTTAGCCAATTTTTAATAGCTTCAGCACATTCGGCACACTGCAAGAGCTTATAATTATTTACGATCGATCCTATCTGCTGATAGATTTCTTCGTCAGAAACTTGTGGATTGCTGGGCATTTTATCATATTTTTACTTCACAATATCTGAGATAAAAACTTGCGCGTGCGTTCTTCTTTCGGATGCTGAAAAAACTCTTCCGGCCCTGCTTCTTCAACTAAAACGCCGCCATCCATTAATACAATGCGATCGGCAACTTCGCGCGCAAACCCGACTTCGTGAGTCACCACTACCATTGTAATTCCAGTTTTAGCCAAATTTCGCATTACATCTAACACTTCCCGCACCATTTCTGGGTCTAATGCTGATGTCGGTTCGTCAAACAGCATGATTTTAGGCTGCATTGCTAGAGAACGCGCAATAGCGACCCGCTGCTGCTGTCCGCCAGAAAGTTGTCCGGGATATTTTTGTGCTTGTTCCAAAATCCCCACTCTTTCTAACAGTTGCATGGCTACTTCTTCAGCTTTTTTCTTCGGCCAGCGGCGCACCCATACTGGGGCTAGCATGACGTTTTGCAAGACTGATAAGTGGGGAAACAGGTTGAATTGCTGAAACACCATTCCTACTTCCCGGCGAATTGTCTCGATGTTGCGCAAGTCGTGGGAAAGTTCTATACCGTCGATCGTAATTTTACCTTGTTGGTATGCTTCTAAAGCGTTGAATGTGCGAATAAACGTCGATTTGCCTGAACCGGAGGGGCCCATGACTACGACGACTTCGCCCCGGTCTACGGTCATGCTGACGCCGCGCAGTACGTGAAATTGTCCGTACCATTTGTGGACGTTTTCTGCTACGATTACTTTTTCGGGGACTGTTAGTTGAGCTTGCATACTTTTGTCCTTTAAATAATGACTGTTCGCTAATGACTGATGACTGATGATATCGTTTCCGGCTGCATCGGTATTATTCAATTGGGTGGATGGTGCGTGAGTGTAAATAGTCTTATAGCCGGGACTTAAAGATTTTTCGCTCTCACGCACCCTACTACTAATGAAAAAGGAAGAATGACTAATGACTTTTTTCTAAACTTCGTTCTATTTTGCGGCTGGCTAATGACATTGAGTAGCAAAATACCCAATAGATGATGCCGACGAATATGTAAACTTCGGCGTACCTGCCGACATAGGATGGATTTGCTAAAACTGCGCGGGATATTCCGATTAATTCTAACATTCCGAATAGAGAGAGCAGGGAAGTATCCATAAATAATCCGATGAATTGACCGCCGATCGCAGGAATGACCGTTCGCAGCGCTTGAGGCAGTACAATAAGAATTGTGAGTAGGGGTGTATTGAGTCCGATCGACCTAGCTGCTTCTATCTGTCCCCTGGGCACGGCCTGCAAGCCACCGCGCACGTTTTCCGCCAAGTATGCCGCACTAAATAAAGTCAGCCCAGCAATCGCTCTAATTACTCTATCCAATTTGGGATATTCTGGCGGCAAGAATAGTTGCAGCATCACTTGACCTAAAAATAAAATGCCAATTAAAGGCAAACCGCGAATAATTTCAATGTATAATGTGGATAACAATCTCACAACTGGCAAAGAACTTTGTCTGCCGAGTGCTAGCAATACTCCCAAAGGAAAGGAAAGCACAATACTAATAACTGCTAAAAACAGCGTCAATACTAAACCGCCCCAATCATTTGTTGAGACTTCGGTCAAACCCAACCCGCCTTGAATTAGCCACAAAATTATTGGGAAGGAAAGAACCCAAATTGCAGGCATCCAACCCATGATTTTTGGGTTAATTTGCCTGCCGATGACATAGCTGGCGGCGGATGCGATAATAATTCCTAAGAGGTAGAGGCGAGAGGTTAGGTCGATCGGCGAAATGACCGCGCCCACAACCGCAGCAGCGAGTATAATTAGTAAAGGCGGATTCCAAAGACGTTCTTCCCGCTGAATGTTTCCCCAAGTTAATCCTGCCAACAAGGCAATTATCGCCGTTACTATCCACAGCCGCCAGTAGAATTCGCTGGGAAATCGGCCGGCAAAAAATAGCGGCAAGTTGGCTTCTAACACGCGCCATTGAGCTTTTGTTGTTGCCCAAACGATAATTCCTTTAATAGTTTGGAAGGCGATAATTAGGCTAACTACCGTCAGAATGCTGTTGTACCAGGTACTAAATAAATTTTTGCGCGCCCAATTCCAAGGAGTGGGCGATTCGGTGGCTGGAGGCGGCAATACGGGGATAGTTTCCATAGGTTATTAGTTGTTATTAATGAGTGATTGCGCTGGCCAAGATCCCTAATATTTTATTGACATCGCTGAGGTAATATTCAGTCAAGTCAATTTCAATAACTTGTTCTTTTAGTTTCATAAATCTCCAGGTAGTCCCGCTAGTGACAGCGCCATATATCGCAGGAATATCGTTTCCTTCACCTTCATTAAATATGCTAGCTGCAAACATTTCTGCTACGCACTGTCCCAATTCACTATTGAGATTTTCCGGTTTCGCTTCTACAATTATAATGACTGGTGCAGCGAGTAACAAGAGTCCTGGTGAATTGCCAATCAAAAAATCGCAACTTCCGTCTAAGCCTCTTTCGGAGTCAACATTAAAGTCAATACCGGAAAATAAGCTAATTCGATTTTGTAATTGTTCTCTAAGTTCAATTAAAATTGGTGCTGTAATCATTTCAGCGCGGGATTTCTGGCTGTTACTTGCCAGACCTAACGGTACACTGCGCTTGAGAGTTTCTGCTAGTAGTTGGCTGCATTCTAAGTTGGGTTCTTTGCCAAACAAATCGGCGACTTCCGAATACTTTAATTCAAATGTTTTGACTGCGCCCTCTAAACTAAAATCACTGTACGCCATTTTTTGATTTCCTTTGATGGCAGTTGTAAAATTTTCAAGATTAACTCTTTACCTTTCCTTGAGTTGTACCGTGTTATTGTACCAATTCATGAATAGAGAAACTATCAAACTAATTGTTAGGTATGTTACCATAATAATTAGCATTGCTTCGATCGCCCGACCGGTCTGATTCAACGTCGGAGACCCCACCACAAAGTAAACGTCGGGATAAGCAACCGCAACCGCTAAACTCGAATTCTTAGTTAAATTGAGATACTGACTGGTTAAAGGCGGCAAAATTACCCGCAAAGCTTGCGGCAAAATTACCATCCGCATCAGTGTTCCAGACTTCAATCCCAAAGACTTTCCCGCTTCCCACTGGCCTCTCGATACTGATTGAATTCCGGCCCGCACAATTTCGGCAATGTAACTGCCAGTATACAAGCTAAGTCCTGTAACCAAGGCTGCAAATTCTGGAGTTAATTTTAATCCTCCTTCGAGTTGCAATTCTGGTGTCAAGCGGGGAACATCTAGGCGAAAAGGCAAATTTTTGGTAATAATCAAAGCTAAAATTGCACTCAGGACGATCGCACCTACAGCCCAAAACAACTGTCTTCCCGGCTTAGCTTCTTCCAACATCACCCGCGCCCGCCACATCCACAGCCCCGCCGCCGCCAAAACTCCGACAGTTAGCAAAATCAACCAAATCTCAAAACCCGGCAAAGCCGCCGGCCAAGGTACACCAATGCCGCGATTTGTCAAGTAAATAGGCCCTCTCATCTGCTGATTGTCTTCCACTTTTGGCAGGGAAATGAAAACTGCAAAATACCAAAAAAATAATTGCAGCAATAACGGCGTATTTCGCAAAACTTCCACGTACAAACCCGCCAAACTCCGCAGCAACCAATTGTCGGAAAGGCGCGCAATTCCTACAGTCAAACCCGCAATTGTTGCGAAAATAAGGCCTAGACCCATCACCCGCAGCGAGTTGATTAAACCTACAAAATAAGCTTGTCTGTAACTGTTTTCGGGACTGTATGGAATCACGCTTTCGCCGATGTCAAAGGATGCTTGGGAATTGAGAAAGTCAAATCCAAATGCAATTCCCAGTTGCGAGTAATTGGCGCTGAGATTGTCCCAGAAAATCGCCATGACAATTATTACTAAAATCACGGCGATCGCCTGTACGGCAATTTTCCAGAAGCGATCGTCCCGCAGCAGTTTTGATATATCTTGAAATTTGGACAATTTCTGCGATTTGCCCGGTTGAGGTTCTGGGTTCATAACTGTTTAATGTAGAGCGAACTATACCTAACTTTAGCCTGCCTAAAATATCTTGTATGGTGCGCCTAACAAGCACCTTAAAAGTCGGGTAAGCGCGGAGTACCTTGCTGTCTAAAATATCTGGTTGGTTAACTGTTAACCGTCAACAGTCAACAGTCAACAGTTAACAGTCAACAGTCAACAGTCAACGGTCAACAGTCAACAGTCAACAGTCAACAGTTAACAGTCAACAGTTAACTAAAATTAGCGGAACGGCGGCGAGTAAAGCAAACCGCCATCTTTCCAGAGTCTGTTTTGACCCCGTTCTAACTTAAGTGTACTTTTCGGGCCGAGGTTGCGATCGTACATTTCCCCGTAATTCCCCACTTTCTTAACAACGCGGAGGGCGTAGTCGTTCGGGAGTCCCAAACCTTTACCTAAATCTCCTTCCTTTCCTAGCAAACGTTTGACGTTCGGGTCTGTAGTGCTTGCCACAGTTTGGTCTACATTTCCCGAATTAACTCCCAAATCTTCAGCTTCAATCGCCGCAAAAATAATCCATCTCACCGCGTCCGACCATTTAGGGTCGCCACTTTTCACCGCTGGGGCCAACGGTTCTTTTGACATCACGACCGGCAAAATAACATTATTCTCGGAATTCGGCAGAGTTGTGCGCTTGGACACGAGTTGCGATCGATCGGCAGTAACACCTTGACAGCGACCTTCTTGATAGGTAGCAAAGGTAGTATTCACATCTTCAAACACGACAGGAGTGTATTTAACTCCTAGTTTTCGCATTTGATCGGATAAATTTTGTTCGGTGCTCGTACCTGTTTGCACGCAGATAGATTTGCCCGCAAAATCTTGTAAAGTTTTGATGCCGCTGTCTTTTTTGACCATGATGCTTTGAGAGTCATAAAAGATCACCGGGCCAAATTCCAGTCCGGTAGTGCTGTCGCGACTCGCCGTGTAGGTGGTATTTCGGCTGAGAATATCGATTTCTCCAGCCTGCAAAACTGTAAATCTATCTTTGGCGTTGAGCTTTCGGTACTCGACTTTTTCGGGATCGTCAAATAATGCTGCCGCCACAGCCCTGCACACATCCACATCTAATCCCGAGTATTTGCCTTTTTCGTCTACAAAGCTAAAACCCGGCAGTTCGCCGCTGACGCCGCAAATCAGTTTCCCGCGGCTCACAATTGTATCTATCCGGCTCGAACCTTGTTGCGAGTTGCCACCTGCAGCAGTTGTTGCTGTTGTTTGTCCGGTTTGTGCCGATCGATCCCTACAAGAAGCCAACGGTGCCGCAAACAACACGCTTGCCAGCAACAGAAATCCCCATTTACGCATAGATTTTAGTAGAACGCTTTCCTGACGATCCTACCTTGTAGCTGTCAAGAACTGTTGCGATCGGCGATGTACAAGAGCCGACGGCTTCTGGCTTAGCCGTTCCGAGCCCAGTTCTGCCGCCTGACAAGTGTACTGGCTGCCCGCCTGTTATTTTTTTTTGCCCGCTGCGGGCGATCGCCCTTTCCTGCAATATTTATCCAATTTTGATTTAATCGGCTCAGAACCGCTCTGGTGCTAGGCGCTGCTCAGCTAAATCTCGGATTAGGGACAGCCGAGACTCGATGTACTCGTTCAACAAATCTGTTTCTTTGCCATTGAGCGCAGAGTTTGTCTTTAACTGCTTCAGCAGCCACTGTACCAGGGTGGCATCGTCCAAATTGACTAACAGAGTGGCTTGGGTGGTCTCAATTAACGACCAGAGTTGGCGTAACATGACTGGAGTCATAAAACCTCGTTGAGCGTAAATACGCACTTAATGGGCGGGCATAGCGAAAAGCTGGTCTTGGTGTCTCAAGCCGATCGACGAAAAGCACCCTCATAGCCATCGGCTTAATGATTATTTTATATTTGACCACAATAACTTAATGCAGCAGTGTCACAAGATACAACACACAAGATGTTATAAGAGTTCCGAATTTTGTCACATTGAGATCAAAATCTTGATAAAAAATTAAAAATCTTTACACGCGAGCGCTCGCGGGGGCTGCCAGGAACTGTTCGGGAGCCACCTGGAGATCCCCCCTCAAAAGAAAATTGATTACTCAGCAGCCACAAACTTTTGAACCCCCGCCAGAATTATTTCTAATTCAGCGATGATTTTCGTAGCCCCCTCCCAATCATTTGATTTTGCCAGACTTTGAAGCCGATCGGCCATCTCGGGCATTAACCGCACCGCCGCCGTAGCGCTGACACCTTTAATTTGATGAGCGCGGCGGGCGAGTGTCTCCACATCTCCCGAGGCGATCGCCTCCTTAGCCGCTTCTAAATAACTGCCAGTATCAACCACAAAAGCTTGCAGTATTTCCCGCTCAAACTCTAAATCAGCACCCGCAATTTGGCGCAAACGTGCCATATCCACTAAAGATTGAATATCCTCGGCAGAGTTTTTGAGATCCTCGCCATTAAACTTTGGACTTTCAATTTTTAACTGGGCAGACCAATTTTCTAGTACAGATTTTAACTTTTCGATCGAAATAGGTTTGCTAATATAATCGTCCATGCCCACCGCCAGACACTTTTCGCGATCGCCCTTCAAAGCACTCGCCGTCATCGCAATCACCACCGTCTTTTGGTGCGGATCGATCGAACCAGCAGCAGCATTTGCCGCTTCCAAGCGGCGCAATTCCAGCGTCGCTTCGTAACCGTCCAAAACCGGCATCTGACAGTCCATCAACACAATGTCATACTTTTTGATAGCAACCATAGATAGCGCCTCTGCGCCGTTATTGGCGACATCCGCCGCGCATCCCAAAACTCTGAGTTGATTCAGACCAACTTTTTGATTGATTGGAGTATCTTCAACTAACAAAATCTTTAAACTTGCTAACTCCCGGTTGTCAATAGCTGAGGCTCGATTGGACGTTGGATTTGCCAGCGGCTCATCAATCAGCGTACTCGGGGCGATCGCATTTACCAAACAATCAAACAGCCGGTGAGCTTTCACAGGTTTAGTTAAATAGCCGCTAAAACCGATATCTACCAAGCGTTTCGCCTCCGATAGCTGAGTAATTGAAGCCAGCACCACCCAATGCGTCTGCTGCATTGCCGACTCAGCAATCATCAAGCGTTCCAGAGTTCCCGCCACCATTTCCGGCAACTGAATATCAACCAAAACGATATCGTAAGGGCAATTAACGCTGACAGCTTTGTACAGAGATGCGATCGCCATCCAACCGTTCTCAACCTCCTCAACTTCCATTCCCCACAAAACAGCCATTCTCAGCAGCACTTTTCGCACTGTCGGCTTATCGCTGGCAACTAACATTTTTCGCCCCGCGAGCACCGTTTCCAAATTCACTTCGCACGCTGTCTCTACAGCAGTTAAATTTTCCTCAACTGCCGGCACAGTAAACCAAAAAGTCGAGCCTGTTCCCAGCGTGCTTTCCACACCGATTTGACCCCCGATCAACTCCACCAACTGCTTAGAAATAGCCAAACCCAAACCTGTGCCACCGTATTTTCTTGTCGTAGAAGCATCAACTTGACTAAAAGATTGAAACAGCTTTTTTTGGTCTTCCGCAGCAATCCCGATTCCTGTATCTGTGACTTTAAAAAGCAGGAACATCGAGCCATTGCTTCCGATTTTTAACGGTTGGATATTCTCTAAAATTTTATGGTTGTTGCTGGCTGCCAATAACCCCGGAGTCCTGCCGCTAGAAACCTCAATTACTACTTCTCCTGCTTCCGTAAACTTAATAGCATTGTTAATCAAATTAGTGAGTATTTGCCGCAACCGCGCTGCATCGCCTCTAATTTGCAGCGGCACGTCGCTGTCAATCAGCGCCACCAATTCTATACCTTTTTCTTGTGCGGGATTGGCCAACAAATCCAGCACTTCATCCAGACAGATACTGAGGTTAAATTCGATCGTTTCTAAGCGCATTTCTCCTGCTTCCAGTTTGGAGAGATCGAGAATATCGTTAATGATGGACAGCAAATTTTGACCGCTGAGTTTCAGCGTCTGCACAAAGTCGATCTGTTCGGGAGTAAGATTCGTTTTCAGCAGCAAATCAGTCATCCCCATCACTCCATTCATCGGAGTGCGGATTTCGTGACTCATATTTGCTAAAAATAGCGACTTCATTCGAGACGCTTCCAGGGCCGCTTCTCGGGCCTGCTGCGCTTGTTCAAAAAGAGTAGATTGCTGAATGGCGATCGCCAACTGCACGCTCAACCTTCCCAGCAAGTCCACCTCGGAATCAGTCCAAGCGCGCGGGCCGCTGCACTGGTGGGCAACCAGCAATCCCCACAATCGATTTTGACTCGCTTCCAAACTCCTGACCGGCGACCCACTTCCGGGAGTTTCCGGCGAATATTCTGTTGCCAACTCCTGACTTTCATCGCCGATAAAAATTGGTACAACTAAATTAGCCCTTACCTGCCAACTAACAAGGAAATCTCGGTGGATGTCGCTCAAACTGGCCGTATAAATATCTGCCCTTGCTTGTATTTTTCCGGCGCGGTATAGCGATAGATAACTTTCGCCCAAAGATATTTCTGGAACTTTTATGCCCAGCAGCGGCATCCACGCATCGCCTACAGATTCCACAACAACACTCGCTGTTTCCTCGGAATCAAAACGATAAATTACCGCGCGGTCAGTTGCCAGCAACTGCCGCACTTCTTGTACGGCAGTGCTCAGAGTTTGAGTGAGGTTGAGAGACTGCCGGACTCGCTGGGCGATCGCCGAAACCAGCCGTTCTTGTTCTGCTTGTTCCCGCAGCATTCTCTCAGCTTGCTTGCGTTCGGTAACATCGCGAATTACCACAGCAAAGCACAGCGGTTTGCTGGTTTGAGGGTGCTTGACCAGAAAAGCATTCATCACAACATCAATGCCTTTTCCGCTGCGCAAGTGCTGCATTTGACATTCTCCTTGCCACTGGCCCTGACTGATAATTTCTGGCAAAATCTCTTCACTGAATTTCAATTTAAAAGTAGGGCCGATATAATCCCATATCTCGGCATAAAACACTGCCGAAACATTCTCGACACCCACCAGTTTTCGTCCGGCTTCGTTCACAAACAGCGTTTTGCCTTTCAGCGTAGCCATACCGATAAAATCGCTGCTGTTTTCAATCAGCGACACAAATTTTTGCCGTTCTTCTTCTCCTTTTTTGCGTTCGGTAATGTCGCGCTTGACGCAGACGTGACAAATTACATCGTCGGCGTTGTTAATCACAGAGTATGCCGCAACGTCGATCGCCAGCGTGCGACCTTTTTTAGTGGAGTTAGTAATTTCGCCCCGAAAAGTTCCAGTTGTCGCTAAACTTTTGGCAATTGTCGAAAACCGCTCCCCCGCAACCAGCGGCGACGCTTCTGCTTGTAATTCCGCGTCTGTGTATTCTAGAAGCGTTTGGTGAGCGCGATTTTGTTCGAGGAAAAACCCGTCAGCATCGATAATGACGATCGCATCGTTGGAGTTTAAAAATATTTCTCGGTAAAGTTTGAGTTTTTCCTCAGCTCGCTTGCGTTCGGTGATGTCCCTTTTGACGTTTACGTAACAGACTACATCCCCAGCATCATTGAGAACCGCAAAAGCCGAAAGCTCCACCTCAACTGTTCCCCCTTGCAAAGCCTTAATAAAGGTCATTTCGCCTCGGTAACTCCCAGTTTCTGCCAAGCTTTGCAGTACCGACGCAAATGCCTGTTCTCCCATCCCAGTTGCAGGCGTTTTTCCCCACAATTTCGACGAACTGTAACCCAGCAAAGCTGTGTGAGCTTGATTTGTTTCTAAGTAATAGCCTTGGGGGTCTAAAATGGCGATCGCATCGTTGGATTTCAAAAAGATTTGTTGATAAAGTTGCAGCTTCAACTCAGCTTGTTTCCTGGCGCTAATATCCGTGAACAAGCCGTAGTAAACTATCTCCCCCGATGCTTGCAATTCTGGCTGGGAAGCTCCTTGCACCCATTTAAGTTTTCCCGACGGAGTGACAATTCTTCCTTCCCACCGCCAAGGCTGCAAATTTTCAGCAGAAAGCGTCACCGAGTTGAGAAAATCATCTCGATCTTCGGGATGAATCATGTCAACAATTACATTAATGTCTTGCTGAGCCGCCTCTGGTTCTATTTCATACAATTCTCGGCAGCCGGCGCTCACAAACGAGAAAGCCATCGAGCCGTCTGGATGCAAGTCTATTTGATATACCGTACCCGGTACGCTAGCAGTAATTTTTTGCAGTTTGGCTTGGCTTTGATTCCTGGCTTCATCTGCGGCCTGCAATTGAGGAATCTCCCGAGAAAAACCCAAAACCGCAAATATATTGCCCTCGGCATCGCACAGCGGCAGTTTTTGCGTGTCAAATATGTGCTGTTTTCCCCCTTCAAAGGCGATCGTCTGGTAGGGATTGCGAACAATCTCCCCAGCCAGCACAGCTCGATCGTCCTCGCGGATGCCCCCAACCCCGCCGCTGCGATCGCCAAATACTAATTCCGCTGAAAACCCTAATTCAATATCATCTTTGCCGATAATTTCCTCAACATTTTTCCCCAAATATGCAGCAAAACTTTGATTGACCAAAATGTATCTAAAATTTCTATCTTTCGCAAAAACTCTGTCCGGCGCACCGTCCATTAAAGCCCGCAACAATAGTTCTTGACTTTCCGAATCGAGAGCCAAAATATTTTGAGTTTTACCCTTGACAGCCGTCGTTTTAGCTGCTAAACTAATTAACGACTTGGCACAAATTTGAGCTGCAGTGTGGAGCAAACAAAGGTACTCAAAATTAAAAGCAGTTGCCTGCTCTGCACCAATGAAAAATACTCCCAACAATTCTTCACTTTCATCCGGGTTAGCCGGTGCCATCAAGACCGACTGAAACTGAGCAATTGGTGGCGGATCTATGTTGTGCGCCCAGTCCCGATTTCCAGCGAGCCATGCAACGCGAGCTGCTTGCAAGCGCCCTTCAATTTCGGCTCTAGCGGTAGCAGTTAAGGGCTGTAAGTGTTGCAGGTATAGTCGATCGTCCGGTGGCGTCAAAATTGCGATCGCCGCGCCTGGAATCAGGCGATCGAGGTATTCGAGACACGCAGACCAAATTTCATCAGCGCCAGCGGCGAGTTGTACTTTTGCAGTAAGTTCATTGAGAACTTGCAGTTCCAAGGTACGCTGGCGGACTTTTGCCTTGAGGCTGGCGGCTAGGATTTGCATAGTGCTCACCACACTGGTTTCCTTATATTATAATTATTGATTTTCAAGCTTTTTTAAACGATCATCTTAAAACACATCCGGCGAAAAGACAACTTTTTGATATTTATATTATTTTCAACCGCTAAAAAACAAGGGCGCGATCGGGAGCAAAGAGACACTGCTAGATGCCGTGTTCTCGCTCCCGCTGCGACACCCAAAGATGGATGCAAGCTTCAGACTTCCGAGGTTGAACTCAAATAATTTTAGACCAAAATTCAAACCCTCAAATTCATCTTTAGAGTCGATCGATAGACAGTGAAACTACCCCATTAAAATCACGTTATCGATTACATGGATGACGCCGTTATCAGCTTCGATATCCGCAGCGACAACTGTAGCATTTTTCACCTCAAAACCGTCAGAACAATCAATTTTAATCGGCGAACCTTCTAAGGAAGTAACAAAACCGAGTTTTGCCAAATCAGCTTTCATAAACTTGCCAGAGACAACGTGAAACATTAAAATCCTGGTCAATTGGGGAACGTTCTGCACTAGGGTTGTGACAGTTCCCGGCGGCAATTTCGCAAAAGCATCGTCAGTGGGTGCAAACACAGTGAAAGGGCCCGGACTTTTGAGCGCGTCTACTAAATTAGCGACTTGCACGGCTGTTACCAGGGTTTGGAACGAACCCGCACCTACGGCAATATCAACAATATCAGGCATTGTGTTTTACCTCATCTGGGAAAAAAGTTCTATTAAGTATGGTAAACTGATTTGGTTACTGGTTATTGGTTATTTGTACAATACTGCTGGCGTACCCGATGCCAAAACCTCTGTTTCTAAATCTGCTATTGGTGAGTTAAAATTCTCTCCTTTATGAATGCTAAAACTGCCGTACAGAATAGAGACTTCAAAAATGTCCGTATGAATTAAAGCTGCTGTCCGGTGCGCGTCCTCACCCAAGTGAAAGCCAATCAAATCAGCTTCAGGATCTTTAACATCTTCAGGATGGAAAACCTCCCAACTGATATCTCGGCAGTCATGAAATACTATGCTATAAGGCGATCGATCGCCTGTCGGATCGTAAATACATTCAAATACAATTTGATTTCCCCACAAAGAGACATTGACATTTGCTACAAGAGATGTCAGTCCACCTAGGTTAAGCAATTCGTAATCATCTCTAAAATTAGTCATTGTCTATTTTAAAGTTGAGGGTAGTAAAAACTGACAAAGTACGATCTATGCCAAAACTGTTGTCTCTAAATCTGATGTTAATGAGTTTAAATTATCTCCTTTGTAAATCCTAAAACTGCCGTAGAAAATTGAAATTTCAAAAATGTCTGCAGTAATCACCGCAGGCTTCTGATGTTCCGGCTCACCCAAAGAAATTCCGAAAAATTCCGCTTCAAGTTCTCCTACTTCCTCTTCATCATGTACAGTCCAACTAATCTCGCGACAGTTTTTGAATGCCAGCAGATAAGGCAATCTTTCTTCGGGATTGTAAATGCATTCGATTAATACTTCGTTTCCCCATAAAGATACCTTGACATTTGTGATTAAAGATGTAAAACCACCTAATCCCAGCAAGTTATAGTCATCCTTCCAATCACTCATTTAATTTTTATCCCGTATTGTGAGTACCTGGAATTAAATTACCAAATTCGTCTCGCGTCCGCAATAAATAACCATAAGAAGCGAGACGCAAACCTTTGTTGATATTTATTCCATCTGAGCCATATTTCGGTGCAGGCGTTCTAATCACTTCACCGTTAGGACGGATCATTACTGTTGACTTATCAAAAAATTTATATGCAACATAACCATCTTTAGTAGTTCTGATTTCTGCACCCAGCCCGCGCAAAAAATCATCGACTTCTTGACGAGTCATTCCGCTTAAGTCTCCAAATTCCGATGCAATTCCATTGCCTCCAACTCCCTGACTCGGCACGCAAGTCTCCTCACCAACCATTGCTTTTTAGAGTTTAGCACCGTTGGAGAAGGGGATAAAGAAAGTTCGGCAACGGATTCTGTAACGGATTTAATACCAAATCCGGTTAAATCGAAATCATACAGTAGTGCGAGCATCCAAATATATAATTCCGATCCCACCGGAAACGATATAACGGATGGATGGAAGGAAGAAGGAAAATGTTCTGCTTTTCTTATTTCTTCTTTTTTTCCAATTCCCAATTACCAATTACCAATTCCCAATTATAAAAACAAATAGGGCGCGCACCGCACGCCCTATCTATCCGCAATTAGCTAACAATTATTTCTTAGCCGAGTTGAACTTTAACCACGCGGTTCTTTTCCGCTTCCGCTTTGGGCAAATTCAGGTGCAAAACCCCATTTTTGTACTCAGCTTCTACGCTGTCATTTTGAATGCGAGTCGGTAAGGGAATCACCCGGCGGAACGAACCGTAGCGGAACTCAGAGCGAGTCATGCGGGAGCGTGTCACTTTTGCGATGAGTATAAATACTCAGAAATACTAGGGCAGAGGTTTTGAGCTATTGTTGGGCAA
>NZ_JAUBPE010000086.1:0-29979 GCF_036700565.1 Microcoleus pseudofavosus SVA1_A4 | reverse complement strand
CATAAAGTTGGTCAATAGCCTTCATAGCCTTGATTTCGCCTCTCGACAATTAATCCACCCTGCCTAGCCCCCCTTAAAAAGGGGGGGACAAGAACTTACTCAAAGTCCCCCTTCTTAAGGGGGATTTAGGGGGATCTCCGAGGAATAAATATTTTTAACTGAACCGTATTGACTACTAACCAACTGCCAACAGTCAACAGTCAACAGTCAACAGTCAACAGTCAACAGTCAACAGACTAATTTGGAGTAAATATCATGCTTTCACAGAATGGGAAAGAATTGTGCGCGGCTCCTGACGAAATAGGTGAAGTCTATGGGGGCGTAGCTACAAGGCAAGAAAACGAAGCCAGAATAAAAGACCGCTCTTTAGAAGTAGTTGAACGTCAAAATCGTTCTTCTCAAACTAATGAGTGTATCGATACTGCGAAGTTCCGGCAGCCTGATGCTGACAATTGGTCTACTTCTTTGCACTCGGTACTCGACCAGCCACCAGTATCTTTTCCCCAGCGGTTGATATTAGGAGGAATGGTTTTTTCTGTGGCTTTTGGAGCGTGGGCGACTTTGGGAAAAATCGATCGAGTCGGTCACGCTCAGGGCAAATTAGTTCCCAAAGGTGCTGTTTACAAAATTCACCCGACTGAGACGGGAAAAATTATTAACCTCGCTATCAAAGAAGGTCAAAAAATCAAAGCAGGACAATTATTGGCGGAATTAGACCCGTCCACTGCCGAGAGCGAGGTGGAGCGTCTCGATAAAATTCTGGACGCTTATCGGATTCAATTGGTGCAGGAGATTAGTTCGATCGAGAGAACTAGACTGGAAGCTGAAGCAAGCCAAGCTATAGCTGTTGCGGACAAGCGGGGGGCCGAAGCTGCGATCGCCCGTGCTCGCGCTTCAGCGGCCACCACGCAGTCTCAAATCGAGCAATTGCACGCAGATGTAGTGTCTCAGCAAGCGCGCAAACAACAGCTCAAACCTCTGGAAAAGCAGGCCCAAAATCTGTTGTCGCAACTGCAAATCGATGTCACGTCTCAACAGGCCAGGCAGGATCGCGTGAAACCGCTGCAAAATAAGAGTCAAGATTTGCTGACACAATTGCAAGCAAAAGTGGCCGCTCACAAAGAGCGGATAGGGCGGCTCAAACCTTTGGTAGATGAGGGAGCACTTTCAAAAGACGTATTGTTTCAAGCTGAAGAAGCTCTGCGGGAAAGCGAAAATGCCGTGATTAGAAGCCAGTTGGGGGAGAAAACTCAGGCTGACGATCGAGTATTTGAGGTCGAGCAAACCGTGCGCGACAGGCAAAGTGCTGCCATTCGGAGTCAACTGTCTGAGACAACTGTGGTTAAGGAAAAGCTGTTTGAAGTCGAGCAAGGTGTGCGCGATCGCATTAGTTCGATCGGCAAAATGCAAGGTCAATTAACAGAACAACTCGCAGAAGTCGATCGGCTCGAAGCAGAAGCCGCCAGCAAACAAGCCGCAGCCCGCCAAACGCAGTTAGAAAAAGAGCAAAAAATTCAGCAGTTGGAAATGGAATTAAATCAACTCAAATCCAAAATTGCCGAAACCCAAACCCAGCTCGCTCAAGCAAAAAATAAGCTCACACAAAGATTTCTCTACGCACCCGTCAGCGGAGTTATTTCGACTCTCAATGTCCACAACACCGGCGAAGTCGTGCAACCGGGTCAAACCATTGCAGAAATGACTCCGAATCAGGCTCCGCTAGTGCTGGAAGTCAGTTTGCCGAACCGAGAAGCAGGTTTTGTCAAAACCGGAATGCCGGTACAAGTCAAATTCGATGCTTTTCCCTATCAAAATTACGGCGTGATTCCGGGAAAAGTTGTATCGATTTCGCCGGATGCCAAAACTGACGAGCGATTGGGTGTTGTTTACCGGGTGGAAGTGAGTATCGATCGAGACTCGGTGACAGCTAACAATCAAACCTGGAAACTCAAAGCCGGTCAGACAGCTACTGCGGAAATTGTCATCCGCCAGCACTCCATAGCCGATATTTTGCTCGATCCCCTCAAGCAACTACAAAAAGGCGGCATGAGTTTGTAGAAATTAGTCATTAGTCATTAGTCATTAGTCATTAGTCATTAGTTATTAGTCATTAGTCATTAGTCATTAGTTATGAATCAGCCAGCAGTCAGCAGTCAACAGTCAACAGTCAACAGTCAACAGTCAACAGTCAGCAGTCAACAGTCAACAGTTAACTAATTTACGCAAAATAGGATAAAACTATGAATTCCCAATTTCACCATTCTGCCCATCATTCCCAAGTTGGAATCAAACCCGAACAATTGGATGAGATAATTGCAGCTATCCTGGCAGGAAAGTATTCTTGGGCTTGTTTTTTACTTTTGCGCTCCACGGGTTACAACCCTCTAGACTATATCCCTTACCGTACTTCCAACCGCTTGCTCAAGGAAAACAGCCAAATGAAGAAATCGGAAACTCAGCCGGCGCTGAGCAAAATTGCGGATTTAGATTATGTGGAAGTGGTGAGGGAAAAACGAGCCGGAGTTCGAGGGGGTTGTGGAATTCAGGTTTTTAGCGAGTTGCACTCAGATACCGCAGGTTTTGTAGCTGAAGTTGGGGGCGAAGGCTCAAATATCTCGGCGCCGACGGCGGATGTTCCCAATCAAGGATTTTTTGCTGGATTTAAGACGCGCTGGTTTAATTTTGCGGGCAGCGTGAATTAGTCTCACGACTGACAACCCGATCGCTAGCCTTGAGTGTACCTGTTTTTTGGTTGAAGGAGCTGCGGGCGATCGGGTTTTTCGGAGTTTTCTGCCAAAATGGCAACACAGTTGTGCGATCGTACTTGAAAATTTGTTAAGTGAGCAACGGCTAAAAAAACAGAATACCCAGATACCCGACTGCTTTAAGAAGTCGGGTATCTCACAGCGATTAGTTATCAATTGAGCCAAATACTAGAATCTTCCAGTCTCGTTAATAGACTATAAAACGAGGCTGCTTTTTGTATTTCAAAATACATCGATTTTCTGTAGCTTTTGAACAAAGAATTCACAAATATTCATGAATTTAACTTTACATTTTAATTTCCACAAATCTGCCAAATTGGCAACACAGCTCTAATTAGTCCAGATATATTAGGTACATCGAAAGCAAACAAGATTGCTTCGACCAAGCAGTAAACAAACAAGGGAAAAAGCCATGATTATCTCAGACCTGAACCACGTCGAAGTCGTTTCTGAAGAAACCAGCATTGTTGGCGGTTTTAACTTAGGCTATGACTCCTCGCACGTGTATTTCAACGAATATTTCAACCTGAACAAATACATCAGCTCCAATGTTTATGTCTACGGTCATGCGGCCACTGCTGAATCTGACGCTAAGGCATACGGTTCTGGCACTGTGACTCAGACATTCAACAAGACAGAGACGACACCTTACAGCTCTTCCTCTAGCGGCACTTCCATCTCAGCTACTTCTGGTTCTTACTACTACTGGTAGTAAGAATAGTGCAGACTAGCAGTCAGAAACTCAGCTATGTAAAGCAATGCAAGAATTGCTGGATCGATCTCTAGATAGGTAAGTCACAAATCCTTGCAAAACTTTACATAGCTGTTTTTAGACCAACATACTTAATGGCTTTGGCTGGCTCGCTTTCTAACATCAGTTAAGCAGCCACTAAAAATTGTTGCGGTGCAAAAAACATGATTATTGATGATTTAGATTATGTAGAGGCAGTTTTAGGAGCGAGCAAGCTTGTAGGTGCTGGTTATACACGCGCGACTGGTAGCGCTAACACTTTTGCCACCTATGGATTTGGCAGTGCTGATGCTAATGCTTTTGCTATTGGCAAAGATACCTCGACTCTGGCGAACACTTACACAAAGGTCTCTGTTAGTCCTTATACGGCTTTTACTGAAGCCTCAGCTACAGCTAACTCTTACGCTCGCACTGAAAACAGTTATTCTGTGTCCTGGAACGATAGTAAATCTTTGTTCATCTTTAGCAGTCCGCCCTAATGATTTGCGAGCGCGGTTGGGAGTTGAATTTGAAATGGTAATTTAAAAAAAGTAATTTTGAGGCTGTACTCACCCAATTTAAAACTGCTACAGTGCCGACCTGTGTAAGGTGGATTTCAAATTTTTAAAGGCGTTTTGATGATGATTGTGATGGCTAAATCAAATTTAATAAAAATTCAGCGGGACAGTCATACAGCTAAAAGGAGATAAATCGCGATGCCTTCCTTAGATTCATCTGAGCCCTTAAATAATATTGTTGGAAACAGCAATAGTTTAAACACCTTGAATTCGCTGGCGGCGAATAACCCTGGTGCGAGCAGCAGCAGTTCCAGCAAGTCTAGTTCCTTTGTAGATAGCAGCGGTGCGGGCAGTACCAGCAGCGCGACAGCCACTTCCCCGACGGGAAGCAGTACCAGCAGTGAGACTGCTTACGCTGCGGGGGCTACATCTAGCAGCGGCAGCGCGGCAGCGAGTGCTTCTACAGTCGCGCCCCCAACTACTAGCGCCACAGCTTCGGCTCCAGCAGCAGCGCCAGCACCGGCTCCGGCTCCAGCACCTACGCCTGCGCCTGCGCCTACACCTACACCTGCGCCTGCGCCTGCGCCTGCGCCTGCGCCTGCTCCGTTAGGAGACAGCAGCGGTGCGAACAGCAGTAGCAGCTCGACAGCGACTTCTCCGACAGGGAGCAGCAGCAGCACTCAGACAGCATCGGCTCCCGGCGGGACTTCTAGCAGTGCAAGCGCCTCAGCTAGCAGCGGTTCAAATACTTCCCCGACGGCTAGCGCCACTGCTTCTGCTCCTGCACCAGCCCCAACACCAGCACCAGCCCCAACACCAGCCCCAGCCCCAGCACCAACACCAGCACCAGCACCAGCCCCAACACCAGCCCCAGCACCAGCCCCAGCACCAGCCCCAACACCAGCCCCAGCACCAGCACCAGCACCAGCACCTGCTCCAGCCCCAGCACCAGCACCAGCACCAGCACCTGCTCCAGCACCAGCCGCGGCTGCTACAGACTCTGCACCGGCAATTAATATCACAGCGCCAACACCAACACCAACACCAGCGCCAACACCAACACCAGCGCCAACTCCAGCGCCTGCGCCAACACCAGCACCAGCGCCAACACCAGCACCAGCGCCAACACCAACACCAACTCCAACTCCAACACCGTCAAATAATGGCGGTGCGGCGCTTGATTCGGTGACTGGCGGCACTTCTAACAATTCAAGTTCCTCTAATTCCTCTCCAGACAGTACGGGTGCTGGCGGCGAGAGTGCGATAATTTCTGAGCCAACAGATAACAGTAACAGCAATAATTCGATCGAACTTCCTGCCAAAAATACCAACAACAGCAATGCTGTAACAACCCCGGCTCCAGAAGTTACCGCCCCAGAGAACAATCCTGCGGTATTAATTGTCACCTACGACAGCAACGGCGACGGATATTGGCGGGGTACCAGCGACAGCGATGTCATTACTTGCGGGAGTGAGCTCGATCGAATTTTTGCAGGAAGCGGCGATGATATTGTCAAAGGTAATAGAGGTAGCGATGCGATCGATGGAGGCGATGAAAACGACACCTTGCGAGGAGGAAAAGGTCAAGATTTGCTGATGGGCGGCAACGGCGACGATTTTCTTTGCGGCGACTTCGGCACGGATACACTGATTGGAGGTAGCGGCGCTGATACCTTTGCATTTAGACATGAGACAGCGAGTGGTGTGGCTAATCCATTTTTAGCCGATCGAGTCCTTGATTTCAATGCCGGTGAAGGCGATAAAATTGGGCTGACTGGGGGACTTTCAGCAGCAGATATTGCACTCGCTGCGTTTGATACTGACGGTGACGGTAGGGCCGACGCGACTCTGGTCAAGTTTAGTTCAAATAATGGCGATCGAATTTTAGCCGCTGTTTTGGGAACAGTTAACGCAGCGGGCGCAACAACTTTGAGCAATGCTGATATTATCGGTTTGCCAAATAATATCTTGTAGCTAACCGTTAACGCGAATTTTCCCGCAGTCAGCGTCGGGGGATAAAGTTAATAAAATTATATAGGTTGAGAGAGAAAGATGAAGGACTTTTCCCAGCCATTGATTGAAGCAAATCAAATCATCAAACTACTCAGACAAGAGCTGAAATTCAAGCAATTTTGTCAAAAGGTTTTGCAGAAAAAAGTTATTGACAAAGCAGCCCGGGAACGGGGGTTAACTGTGACTCCCGAAGAAATTCAAGCTGTGGGCGACCAACTCCGCCGCGAGAAGCGTCTGGAGAAAGCAGCGGATACCATTGCTTGGCTGGCAGATCAGATGGTTTCGGTAGAAGACTTAGAGGCCGGAATTTGCGATCGGCTCCTCGCCCAAAAACTAGCCGAACACTTGTTTAGCAAAGAAGTAGAAAAGAATTTTATTCAAAAGAAATTGCAATTTGACCAAATAATTCTTTATCAAATAGTTGTTACCAATCTCCCGCTTGCTAGAGAACTATTTTATCAAATTCAAGAAGGAGAAATCAGCTTTTTTGATGCCGCTCACCTTTACGACATTGACGAAAATCGGCGAGATTTATGCGGTTGCGAAGGCAAGGTTTATCGGTGGGGTTTAAAACCAGACATAGCCGTCGCCGTATTTAGCGCTAAACCCGGAGAAGTGATTCGTCCAATTGAAACAGAGCGAGGATATCACTTGTGCATGGTTGAAAAGTTTCTCCCTGCGGAATTAACCCCTGAACGCTATCAAGAAATATTGCACAATATGTTTAACGAATGGCTGCTTAACGAGGTCAACTATTTTGTGTACAATTGTAAAGTGTAAGTTGCACGCGGAGCACAGAGTAGTCTAATATCGTTTCCAGGTTAGTACATGGACTCCTACATATAGAGGTTCTGCGTAATTTCTGTAATTATTGTCGTTTAATCTTACAATTTGGATTTAACTCTATTACAAAAATCTACAAAATCACGAAAAGTAGTCAATTGCCCTGGCTTCTCTTCAATTCTTTTTAATAGCTGTTCCAAATAAAATGGCTTGAGTACATCTCCGGGTCTTGTTTTAGAATATGTGGTATTTTTAGCTTCAAATAACACTTTCAAATAAGCTCCATGAAACTGAGCATGGGTATTAAAATCTCGATATTTTCCCATGTTTTCAGGACAGTTAACTGAAACATCGTAATATTTAGTATAATCTAATAAAAATTGATTCTTAGGATGTATTAACTTTTGAGAATGTGTTGCATAAATATTGCGATTGCCCAGCAGCCAACTTTCCAAGCAGCGATTTTGAACAATTAGCACAAGTTCTGTATTTTTTAATACTAGCTTTTCCTGATTTAAAAAATCATAAATTTCTGCGTGCCTTTCACCAACAGTATTTTCCTCGGCATCAAGACACACGACAAAATAGTTGTATTTGCCGCTTAAGTTAATTTCCTCAATCGAAGGAGGAATAAAATCATATAATGAAGGATATCCTTCGCCACTAATCAAGTAATAATTTTTTTCATTCACATCATCGCAATTGTCAACTCGCTGCAATTCCGGTAAAAGATAAGCCAGCCATGCAGGATAAACTTTTCTCTCAGATTGCGTTCCTTCGACCAAAAAATACAGATTCATCAAACTTTAATTCCCTCGCTGTATTCTTCTAGATTAATCAGTTGCATAAAAGCTTGATGCCTTGATTTTCCCAAGTTCAAATCTTTAGCATCTATCACAGTTACAACCCCACCTTTGCGAGTGACTATTTTCCAGTGTTCCATCCCAATATTATTGATTATGTAGGGATGGTGGCTGGTTAGAATGAATTGAATATTTCTATTTTCCACAATCAAATCTGTCACCACATCGATACAGTTAATTCCCAAGCTGTTTTCAAACTCATCAATCAGGATTACAGTGCCTTCGGGCGACAAGTACAGTTCGCTAATATGAATTAGCGTTTTCAGCATTCCTGAAGAAATATTATTTTGGAAAATCCAATTTTTGACACCTTTTTCTTTGATTTGAATTGGAAAACTAATAAATGATGATTCCTCATCTTGTACTGGTTCTATTTTTATGTCTTCCACTTGAGGAAAAGCTTGTATAAATATGCCTTTTATTTTATGAAAAATATCTGAAAAAATGCGACAAATCAAAGCTAATTTGAGCTGGATCGGTATATCACTTTCCTTAATATCATCTAATAAAATATCATTTTTTTGTATCTTTGATATCATTGTATAGTTTATATCGTAATAATCTATTGAACTCGAATTATTGCTAGTTATTTTATTAAAAGCCTGGTGAACAGGTGAAATATCTTCTTCTTGATTTAAAATTTCAACTACGCTTTGGAACGGAGACAATTTGGGCGTTGTCTTGCCTTTAAATATAATTTCATTAGGTGTTCTTTGTACAACTGCATTTTCCTCTCTGAATAAATTTTCACTAACAATTCTAAATTCATCAGTTTCGCCGTCATCATTAAGAATGAAGGGCAGATTTTCTTTTGTTTCAAATTCGCCTTGCCAGCGGTACTCGACATTATTTAATGTCGCAAACGTAATGTCCCATCCTAAACCGTTTAATGAACCACCATTAGCTATCTGTTGTAAACTCAAAATTCCGTTCAAAATTTGTGTTTTGCCGACACCAGATACACCAACTAATAAAGCCAAGTTGGAAAAATAGATCGGTTCAAAACGCCACTCTCGTAAATTATCCCAAAAAGCTACTCTTTTAATTTTCATTTCCCTATCCTATCAATTATTAGCATTAATCATCCTACATCTGCGGTTAAAAACTGACATAATTTTGCCGCCACCAAGCGCGGACAAACTTAATCTCCTCAAACGTATAACGTTCTTCCAAAAACTCATAAATTGCTCTCAGTTTCTCATCCCCCATAACTTCAATTGCGTACACTATCGCCTGCTGGCGTTCCGGTTCCACCAACAAATTTATATCAACTTCCCTGCCCATCTCCATCAACTCTACCAGATGCCCAGAAATAGTATTAGGACTCATCCCCCGCGCATTCGCTATGCCTTGAACTGTCAAACCTTGTCGGTATAATTCCCAGGTTTGCATCTGGGAATAAGACACAACGTTGGAAAGATTGGGAAGATTAGCAACATCAGAAGATGCAGCATTAGTTGGCAATCCTTGTTCTTGACAAAAAGCGCGAATTGCCTCCAAGAAAACCTTGCCGTACTTATCTCGCTTGTTGCTACCAACACCGTAAACCTCCTCGAATTCGGTGAGATTTTGCGGGCGTTTTTCTGCCATGTCTCGCAAGCTTTTATCAGCAAAAACTACGTAAGGCGGCACAAATTGTTCGTCGGCAATTTGCTTGCGTAGCGTCCGCAGTATGGCAAATAAACCTTCGACTTCTACTGCCAAAGAACGAACTTTTCCCTGTATTTCTCGCTGCGGTTCAATGGCGATTTCAACTGTGCGCTGACGTTTCATGATTTCCCAACTTTTCTCGTTCAGTTTCAAAATTGGAAACCCATCTGTTCTTTCGTCTAACAAACCTTGATTTAACAGCGAACGGCTCAATTTTTTCCACTCGTCTGCACTTCTATCTTTGCCTATTCCGTAGGTAGAAAGTTGATTGTGCTGGTATTGCAATACTTTTTGACTTCTCGATCCGCGCAGCACGTCAATAATATGATTCATGCCGAACTTTTCTTGGCATCTCGCGACGCAAGAAAGAAATTTCATTGCCTCAAGCGTCCAGTCTTCTACGGGTTTTTTGTTGCAACAGTTATCGCAATTGCCACAATTTCCGGGAAATGAATCGCCGAAATAACTTAACTGAACTGTGCGGCGGCAATCGCTGGATTCTGCATAGTTAATTACTCGCCGTAACTGTTGGCGGGCAATTCGCTGTTCTTGCTGGTCGGGTTTTTGCTCGATGATGTATTCGATGGTTTTGACATCGCCGAATCCAAAAAATAAGGTGCAATGGGATAGTTCGTTATCTCTGCCAGCCCGGCCGGATTCTTGATAGTATCCTTCTAAATTCTTGGGCAAGTCGTAGTGAATGACAAACCGCACGTCGGGTTTGTTAATTCCCATGCCAAAGGCAACTGTTGCTACCATTACTTGCACGTCGTCGCGAATGAAGCGGGTTTGATTGGTTGTGCGATCGCCATCGTTCATGCCGGCGTGGTAAGGTAAGGCTTGGATGCCGCTTTGCTGCAATTTATAGGCAACTTCGTCAACTTTTTTGCGGCTGAGGCAATAGATAATTCCCGAACCGCCTTTTTTTTGGATGATTTGCAAAACTTCGGCAAAACTGTGCTTGCTTTTGGGGCGGACTTCGTAGTATAAATTGGGGCGGTTGAAGCTGGCGACGTGGATGTAGGGATTTCGCAGAGTTAGCTGCTGGATTATGTCTTGGCGGACGCGCTCAGTGGCGGTGGCAGTTAGTCCCATAATGGGAATGTCGGGATATCGATCGCGCACTCGCTGCATTTGCCTGTATTCTGGACGAAAGTCGTGTCCCCATTCCGAAACGCAGTGGGCTTCGTCGATCGCAAATGCCGAAATTCCTAACTTATTTGCTACTATATCTAAAAACGGTAAAAATCTCTCCCCCAGCAAGCGTTCTGGTGCAACGTAGAGCAATTTAATCTTACCTTCGAGAATCGCAGTTTCGCGCGATCGGGTTTCCTGACTGCTCAAAGTGCTGTTGAGAAAAGTCGCCCCAATCCCATTATCCTGCAAAGCTTCCACCTGGTCTTGCATTAGAGCAATTAACGGCGAAACAACCACAGTCAATCCCGGTTTCAACAAAGCCGGTAATTGAAAACACAAAGACTTGCCACCGCCAGTCGGCATGACAATCATCATATCCCGTTTTTGTAAAGCAGCTTCAACAATTTCCTGCTGCCCCGGGCGGAAAGAGTCATAGCCAAAAAAATGTTTGAGGGCTTGTTCGAGGGACAGCGGCACAGAAGATGTTGGCGGATTCGACCCTGACATTTGCAGTAGTTGGTTGTTGACTTCTACACTATTCTATGCCTTTTGAGCACAAATACAGTTACAATAATTGAGAATCTCAATTTAAGCAGAGAAACAGATGCCGAAAGCAATTTGGAATGGTGCCGTTTTGGCCGAGAGCGACAAGTGCGAAGTTGTAGACAACAACTATTATTTCCCCGCAGATGCCGTCAAACGCGAGTATTTCAAGGACAGCAGCACTCACACGACTTGCGGTTGGAAAGGTGTTGCTAGTTACTACAGTGTAGAAGTCGGCGGACAAGTTAATAAAGATGCTGCTTGGTACTATCCCACTCCGAAAGATGCTGCTAAAAATATTGCAGGATATATTGCTTTTTGGAAAGGAGTTAAGGTAGAGGCTTAAAGCTGTTTCGAGTTAAACAAATGGGGCGGGTTTTGTGCTAATTTTGTGCTTAACCCGCCCCTGGAAATTTTAATTTTTTTCCCAAACGGCGACAGCTTCCCATCCCAAACCGCGACGAACAACAATCGGTTCGCTTGCTGTCAAATCGAGAATGGTAGAAACTTGATATCCCGGATCGGAACCGTCATCGACAATGACATCTACTAACTTAGAAAAACAGTCAAACAGTTCGGCTTTGCCAATATTTTCGGTTTTTGCTGCTGGTGGTGGTTCACCTTCAAAATCAGCAGTGATATGGGCGGATGTTGAAATAATCGGATTTCCCAAAGCTTCCAGAAGTGTAAAACAAAGCGGGTGGTCGGGAACGCGAATTCCCGTGGTTTTGCGTTTTGGGTTCATTACCAACCGCGGCACTAACTTGGTAGCTGGTAACAGAAATGTGTAAGGCCCGGGTATTAACCGCTTGATAATTCTGTATGCTTCATCGCTGACGGCAGCATAGTCGGTGATATTTGACAGAGACGAACACAGGAACGTTAAAGGCTTATCATTGGATAGTTGCTTGATCTGCCTGACTCGTTCGACCGCAGATTTGGCGTTGAGGTCGCAGCCGATCGCGTAAACTGTATCTGTCGGATAAAGCATCACTGCCCCATCTTTCAGAGCTTTTTTAATCTTCTCGATCCGGTCTTTTTGGGGTGCAACTGGATGCACTTCGTAAATAGTTGCCATGTTAAGATATTGCAGGCTAAGTGGGCGATCGAAATATCGAGTGAAACAATCAATGCTAAAAATTAATTGTTAACAATGAATAAAATAGCTTATTTTGACTGTCCGACCGGCATTGCTGGTGATATGTGCATCGGAGCTCTCGTCCACGCCGGCGTTCCTTTAGACTACCTGATCGAAAAACTAAATTTGCTCGGCATTTCGACAGAGTACCAGTTGCGGGCGGAATTAGTCCACCGGAATACTCAACAAGCAACTAAATTTTATGTCGATTTAGCTGCGGATTTATGCTTAAAACCCGAAAATCCCGCTGATTCCACACTCGATCCCTCGGAAACTGAATCCCCGACTTTCGACAACCGCCACCACCACCATCACGGGGAAGAACATTCTCACAGTCACGGCGAAGCAGATGCGGAAATTAGCCACACTCATCACCGCCATTGGCCAGAAATCAAGCAGATTATTGTCTCTGCAAAATTGCCTCCGCGCGTGCAAGCGTGGAGTTTGGCCGTATTTGGGAAATTAGCAGATGCAGAAGGTGCCGTACACGGTATCCCCGCAAGCGAGGTTCACTTTCACGAGGTGGGGGCGACGGATGCAATTATTGATATTGTCGGTACTTGTTTGGGTTTGGATTGGTTGGATATTGATGAATTTTACTTTTCGGCGATGCCGACTGGTGGGGGTACGGTGAAGGCGGCCCACGGTAGGTTAGCGGTGCCGACGCCGGCGGTGATGCGGTTGTGGGAAACGCACCGAGTGCCGGTTTACAGCAACGGGATCGATCGCGAATTGTGCACTCCTACAGGAACTGCGATCGCCTGTACTCTCGCTGCTGCTTTTGGCCCGCAGCCTCCGATGCAAGTTCAGGCGATCGGATTGGGTGCAGGTTCTCGAATGCTGGCAATTCCTAATATTTTGCGCCTCTGGATTGGGGAGAAGGCAGAGGGGGAGAGGGGGAGAGGGGGAGAGTGGGAGAGTGGGAGAAAGACGGCTACTAATTCCCAATTCCTCATTCCCGATTCTCAATTACCGATTACCAATTCCATAGAAACTATTGCGGTATTGGAAACGCAAATTGATGATTTGAGTCCGCAGGCGATCGGCTATGTTTTTGATGCTTTGTTTGCGGCCGGAGCTCTGGATGTTTTTACTGCACCAATTGTGATGAAAAAGTCGCGGCTGGGGGTTTTGTTAACTGCGATTTGTCATCCAGAATTTCAGGATGCTTGCGAAGCTGCGATCTTTCGCGAAACTACTACTTTGGGAATTAGGCGATCGACTCAACAAAGAACTATTTTGCACCGGGAAATCCAGACAGTTCAAACAGAATACGGTGAAGTGCAAATAAAAGTTGCGAAGTCTGGACAAACGATTGTTAACGTGCAGCCGGAATACGAAGATTGCGCGGAAATTGCCCGACTTAAAAATATTAGCTGGCGCGAAGTTCATCGCTTGGCGCTGCAAAGTTGGTACGATCGCACTTAATCAGTCCTGGACGCACTCCGACAAAGAAACCGGGTTTTTTACCGAATCTGCGGGCCACAACGCAGTATTTTCGTAAAAAACCCGGTTTCTGACCACCCCTGCGTAAATCCTAAGAGCAATCAAAGCCTCTGATATCGGTTTTGAGATGATATCAATTCCGCTCTTCATCGGAATGATATAAACGGAGGACACGGCAGTGCCGTGTCCCTACCACGATCAATTGTAGGGACACGGCACTGCCGTGTCCTCTATATCATTCCGGTGCAGCCGGAATTAATATGACTCGATAAATTCAGCAGATTAACCGCAGCATAATCTGTCTGGTTTGCTGTTCGATCGCGCAGCTAAGCTAAAATATTGCCGAGGTGCTGTTTGAGTTGAATTGCAGTTTCAAAATGGGTTAATAGACGTTCAATTAAAGGATACAAAATCAGTTGAATTTATGAGTCGCCGATCTAGTCTTGGGTTTGGGATTCAATTAAGACATGAGTGTTCATGAGTTAAGTTTGTTTGCGATCATTTCTTGCTCAGCAGTTTGGAGCAAGCGTTCTCTGACATACTCGACGATCGCCGGTTGTAGCATTAAACTTGTTGATGCGGTATCATTGAGCGATCGCCGATCTTCAATGAGCGATCGTTCAGCCAGCGCCTCCAATGCTTCCATCAGTTGCCGTCCCGAAACTTTGGGCAAAATTTCCGCTTTTAACTTCGCAGGGGTCGCTCCTTCTTGATTAATGGCGATCCAGTACATAATTTTTTGTTGCAGGGGTGACAAGCGATCGAACTGGCGATCGAGCAAATCCCACAAATCGCTAAAAACAGTATTTCCTTGCACTAAAAATGCCTGAATATCACCGCCAAAAAGTGTTTTAATAGTCGTTGCAGCAAGTTTGAGGGCGAGGGGATTGCCGCCAAAGTAGTTGACAATATCTTGACACTGCAATAGCGTTGCCTTTAATCCTTTGGTGGCGAGGATTTGCTGGCATACTGGCGGTGAAACTCCGAAGAGTTTGAGCGATCGCACGGGTAAAACTTCCCCCGATCGCACAGCAAACCCGCCCGGTTTTTCTCGTCCGGTTAAAATCAGACAACTTCGGTGGGGTTCGTCCGCAATGCGCGCCAATAACTGTCGGTAATCTTCATAGCCTTGTTGATATTGTGCGCTGCGATTTCCCCCTTGCAAAATCGACTCCAGATTGTCGAAAATTAACAAACAGCGTTTTTGTCGCAACTGTTCCATGAGAGCAGGAATAGAGTTATTTGTTGTCGCTTCTGAATTAGTTAAAATCGGTAAAATATTGCTGAGGATAACATCTAATTGCGGTGCTTGCTGTAAACTCCGCCAGATCGCGAATTCAAACTGAGATTGAATTTGCTGAGCGAGTTTGACAGACAGAGAAGTTTTGCCGATACCGCCAAGTCCAAAAATACCGATCAGACGAGTAGAATTGCCGCTAATCCAAGTTTCTAATGTTTCGAGTTCCTGTTGCCGGTTGTAAAATTGGGAAACATCGATCGCTTCTCCCCAATCTTGGATGCAGTTATCTGATGCGCGGCCATGCTGGTAGCGGCGCAAGACTGCTTGAAGATTGTGCTTTGAGACTTTTTCACCGATGATTTGAGAGAGAGTTCGCCACAAAAGCGAACCGACGTGTTTAATATAATCGTGTTCGTAATAAAGTAAGCGATCGGCTAAGCGATCGGCTATTTCTTGATAAGAATGTCCTTCCCAAGTTCCCAGAAAGACGCAGGATTGAAAGTCAGTGAGTTTTTGCTGGTTGTTCGCGTGTAACAGATGGTCGATTAGGGCGATCGCCTCTTGTCCTTTCATAGCTTGCCAATTTGACCTATTCAGTAAATTTACTGATGTTTCATGAGTGCGAGTTGCTGTTCAGGAAAGAAAACAAATTGACTGAATTAACCGCAAGGTAATCCCTTTTATACTTGGCGGTTGAAACCGATACTAAACCAGGTTTTGTTCGCCTTCCGAGACTGAAAAATAAGGGGGATGTTTAACCCGGATTTGGGATGAAGTTAATTTCACAATCTCAGATATCAAATCTCAAATCGATTGAGTGAATTTACGTAAGTTTACAAAACCATGTCACTTTTTCTCACCGGCAGGGCGATGGGTTTGGGTTTTGATGGGGAAAGTCAAACTATTCAAAGTCAAGCAAGCGATCTTAAGCAACTAAAGATTGGTTTGCCTGCCAGAGACATATATCGATCGCAGGCAAACTTAAAATTGGAGTGCAGAGTGCTGACTCAGCCATTAACGTCAATTCAGATTTGATTGTTGGTGGCGCAACTCGATTACTAGGTGGGACTAAACCTGCATACTAGGGTCGCTATTTTAGGGGACTTGACTTCGGAGAATTTGGAGAATACAAGAGACTTGAAGAAAACAACTTACTGAGTAACTTCAATGCCAAAACTTAAGGATACCCTTCTGATCAAGGCTTGCGATACTGGTTTAATTCGAGGTTTGAATCTTCAAATCATCGCCGTACTCAACTCAATTGTTCCCAATGTTCTTGTAGATTTTACAGACATTGAAGGTGTAGTTGCCGTTGGCGATAAAAATAACCCTTTTTTGCAGGCTGCTGCCAATAATTCGCTAAAGATTGCCGTAGCAGAACGCCGTAAAGCTGAAGGAAATTCAGTACAACTAATCGTTAATTCTGCCTACCGTACTGTGGCACAACAGTACCTCCTAAATCTTCAGTTTCAACAAGTTTCCGATCGATGTGGCATTCAAGCGGTTGCGCCGCCAGGATTTAGCAACCATGAAGGCGGACTTGCACTAGATATTCAGGATTATATAGCCTGGAGACCTTATCTTGAAAGACACAGCTATGTGTGGTTTGGTCCGGGAGATAAACCTCATTTCGACTACCGCTTTTTTGCTGCGACGCGAGATGATATGGGAACTTTGGGTATTCGTGCCTTTCAGATTCTTTGGAATAAATACAATCCTACCGACCAAATTAAGCTAGATGGGGATTTTGGCCCTCAAACGGAAGCGAGATTGAGAGAGTCACTGGCTGAAGGTTTTGACAATCCATTCCCAAGGGTACTAAGACTGGAAACACCACCCATGACAGGCGATGATGTCAGAAAAGTTCAGGAGTCTCTAGTTAGTAATAAACTGACCAATATCGACATTCCCGTTAATAGCATATTTGATTCGGTAACTGAAGCTGCGGTCAAGCAATTCCAAGAAGCAACTAAGCGTTTAGCAGTTGATAGTGCTGTTGGTTCACAAACCCTAAAAGCACTAGGTCTTGTTTAAAAAAGTAGCGGTAGGGCGAGCATTCCAGCTCGCTCAGGAGTGCAGTCAACGCTTTAACCTAGAGAATCTTAACCAAATAGGAGCCATTTAATTATGCCATTTACCGCAAAAGTTGTAACAGCAGCAGAATGGGGAGCCAGACCGCCCAAATCTGGAACCTTTCCTTTTCAAAGGACTATTCCCCGTTATGTCATCGTCCATCATACAGACAACCAAAACCCTCCTAACGATGCCTCAAGAGGCACAATTGAAGGATCGATTCAGTTAGCGCGAATCATTCAAAATGCGCACATGGATGATAATGATTGGTCAGACTCAGGACACAACTTCTTAAATACAACTGGAGGGTTTATTCTAGAAGGTCGGCACGGTTCCCTAGATGCTGTGAAAAAAGGATTTTGTATCCAGTCAGCCCATGCAGCACAAGACCCAGGAAAATTAGCTAACGGCAATCAATCTCCTGGCATTGAAAATGAAGGCAATTTCATGACCTTCCAGATGGGTCAAAAGCAATGGGATAGCCTTGTAGAACTTTGTGTCTCATTATGTGATTCTTGCAATATTAGTCCGCTTAATATTAAGGGACACAGAGATTTCAGTAATACTGATTGTCCGGGTGATTTGTTGTACAGTCAACTTCCCCGTTTGAGAAAAAAAGTTGCTGATAAGCTAAATCTACAATTCACGCCAGAAGAGCTAGAAAATGAGTCGCCATCTGTGGATCTAAAGTTTGGCTCAACAGGTCCAGCCGTTATCAAACTACAACAGCGATTGCGCGATCGGGGATTTAATCCAGGAGCAGTTGATGGTGTATTTGGTGAAAATACAGAAGCGGCTGTAAAAGCTTTCCAGCGTTCTGTTGGACTTCAAGATGATGGAATAGTTGGTACCCTGACTCGAACTAAGTTAGGACTTAGTTAACATTATTCCTGATTGTTTTAAATCACAGACAAGGTGTATTTAATTTCTTAATTATGCCTTGCCTGTATTTAGCGTTATAGCGCATATACCACTTGAATTAATAGTTGAATTTCCTGATGCAAGAAATCCCCGAAGAAATTGAGACTCAAATCAAAAAATGGCATCAGTATGCCTATATATTGCATTCCATTTATCTGTTATTAGGAATGACTTCAATTGTCTCATCCTTACTTGTTGCTACCTTTGTTGAAGAACTCGGAACTCATCGAACAAAAGTGCTTTCTGCAATCAGCGCAATTTCATTAGCCTTGATTAACACAACGGATGTTAAACGAAAAGGCAATGGATTTCGTCAAGCTCAAAGACATTTAAGAGCTGAATCAATGAGATTTCACACTGGTAGTAGCTCACCCGAAAAATTAGTGGCAGCTTTCGCCGAAGCAGAAGCGATGATAGGAGACGTAAATTTTGACCCAAAAAAGTTATCTGAGGATTAGAAGTTATGCTTACAACCGTCCTAATATCTATAACAGCTTTGGTAACTGCAATTATTACTACTGATGATTAAAGCAGCCGGCGCGCTTGTAAAATCTGTTGTTGCCACTGCTCAAAACTCTCTATATTTGAGCTACCATCTCTTTCAACGATCGCCCTTATTTGCTCCATCAGCTCGATCGCCAGCGGTACGCCAAGCTGCAATTGTTCCAAAGTCTCCCGCTGAGCAAAAACGGTTTCCGGTGTTCCTTCTAAAATCAATTTTCCCCGATCCATTACAAACACCCAATCAGCCCAGCGGTAGATGAAATCGAGGTCGTGACTTGCTAAAAGGATCGTGGTTCCAGTGGCGTGAATTTGTTCGAGTAAACCGATCAGTTGTCGGGTGTGACGCGGGTCGAGATAGGCGGTAGGTTCATCTAGCAGCAGCAGTTTGGGCTTGAGAACCATGATATCGGCGATCGACACCCGCTTTTTTTGTCCCAAACTGAGATTGTGAATTGGTTCGCAGGCGAGTTCGCTTAGATCGAATTGCTCGATCGCCTCTTGCACCATTCTCGCAATATCCGGTTCTGCCAAACCCAAATTGTACAACCCGTAGGAGATATCTTCTTCTACCGTAGAAGCTACTAATTGATGTTCGGGATTTTGAAATACGAGTCCGATTTGTTGGCGGAGTTGCATCAAAGATTTGCGATCGTAGCGAAAGGGTTTACCTTCCCAAATAATGATTCCCTGTTGCGGTTGGTACAAGCCATTTGCTAATAGAAAAAATGTAGTTTTGCCGCAGCCGTTTTGACCGATCAGCCCGCAGCGTTTCCCGGCGGGGACTTTGAGGTTTAAACCCTGAATTGCCACTCGCGAACCGCAGGGATATGAGTAGGAAGTGCGATCGAATTCGAGAATCCATTCAGACATATTCGTTATTTTTTATTTTTTATAGCCTTGTTCCCAGGCTCTGCCTGGGAATAAATACCCGGAGGCTCTGCCTCCAATTACCGATTACCGATTACCAATTTCCATTGTATTTGTGTCAGTTTTCATCGGTTTTTGACAACTGCCAAAGTTGAATTTCATAACAAAGATGTTGCTCAAAAAGTTGACTTGCCTCCAATCCTTCAACCACCAGCTTCTTGAACCAGCGACGAAATATCCAGCGCAGGAATGTGTGGACGGGGGGAACTGCGATCGCAATTAAATCTGCAACATAGATCATCGTATTCAGTCCATACCTGCGGAAAGTATCGACATACAAATCGATTGTCGGTACAATATGAGCGGAAATATCCTCAGTTTTGACTAAAGTGAATCCAGCCTGCTTTAATGCTGCATGAAGTTCAGTAACAACATGACAATTAGAGAACATTCCCTCTGTATAGTGAGCATCAGAACGCAGCATATCGGCAAGCAGCACGTAGCCGCCAGGATTGATGATTTTGGCGGCACCAGAAGCAATATCAACAGCCGACATATACTGGCTACTTTCGCTAAAGAGAATAAGATCGTAGAAATGCGTTGCTTTGAAGTCTTCAAACCTCGTGAGGTGGAAGATTGCCCGATCGCCCGTACACTTGAGAAAGCGCTGTTGTTGGAACGGATCGGGTGCGAGCCCTTCCACTGCAAAACCTCGATCGAGCAAATAAGCCGCATTTCCGCCAATCCCGCAGCCCACATCCAGTATCGTATGAGTGCCTTTGGGGATCGCATCCAACAGTTTTACAGTATAAGCTTGCTGAGCGCTGCGCAATCGCGCGAGTGTTAGTTCATCAGCGGGCACAGGTAGGGTTTCCCAATAGCCGTAGTGAAGGTAGGGCGAATCTGTCAACCCCAAATAGTAATTAAGCGCTGCATTTTGGTAGCGAGTTACCTTGGAAATTTCGATTGATTTTGGCTTCGACATTCGGAAAATTTAGTAAGTTTTAGGATTTCGGGCAGAGTTGAAATTCTTCCCAGCGCTTGCATACCTGTTCATAGCACTCAACAGGAGAAATTGCCAAGTTTTGCAACAAATTGATATCAATCTGACCGTTGGCGATCGACAAAAATATAATTGCTTCCTTGGGTTCGTAGCTAGCAATGATTTGGAGCAGATTTGAAACAGTATTTTCCTCTACTTCTAGTTGTTGCAAATAAGCAGTTGCGTACAATTGGGAAATAAATTGCAGATCGTACTTTATAGTATCTACACTCCAATTGATAGAACCGTTAATGGGAGTATTTATTTTGCAAGCAACCAAGCCTCGTCCTCGATGCAAAAAGCCATTCCAAGCAGTATGTCCGATCGGCAAAATATTTTGGTGAATAAACAAGTTTTGCCAGTAGCCAAAACTACCCTGCCAAACACTATCTTCGATTCGCATTTTTTTTAGTTTCCCGCTGCCTAAAATTTCGTTATTGTCGATCGGGAAACGGAGCACAACAGCAGATTATTTGTAAAAATATTGAACTCACCATCATCCATACCTCGCAGATGAAAAACAACAGGTAAACAAATCGGCGGGCATCCTGACTCAGAGATGCAATTATCTCATTACAGTTGCGGGACAGCGCCGGATTTTCACCGAACTTTCCCCCTTGCGTCTGATGTGTGTTTTTCATCAGAGCCGATCGATATACGGGAATATTACCACTATTTGGGATATTTGACAAAAAACCGATCCGACATCTGCAACAATTCTTATGGGGTAGGCAGAAAGCCGGCTCTTGACTTGCTTTTCACTCAATTGTCTCTTTAGTTTACTCAAAGGTGACGCGAGTTTTGCTGATGCGGACAGCACCATTTTCGTCAGTTACAAGGGGAATTGGAGCGGCGGTACGAGCAAGTAGCATTTTGGGAGAAGATCGGGAATTAATAGAACCGGATTTAGTATCAAGACTTCATATTATTTCATTTTCTAAAACCTATTTTATTTCTTTTCCATTCCCTACAAGAATTGCCTGCGGTAGCGAAAAGTATGAAAGAGCGATCTGCTTAAGTTTATCATATTCAAAAGTGGGATAGGCATCCTGCCTGTCCAAAGACTGGCTTGTCACCAGATGTCTATTCTGCCCGATCGCCCGTTGCCACCCCTCTTTCATAATCCTGTGGTAAAATTTAAAAAAATGAAAAAATTATGAAAAGCAGCAATGAATCATCAGGTGCTCTGCCGTAAAAGGTATCAAATGGTTGGATTGGCGCTGTTGCTGGGAGTTTGGATCGGCGGGTGCAGCGCTCAGACAACGGGGCCTCAAACCGAGCAAAACGGAACTTCTAGCCCGATCGCCGGGAATTCGACCCCCCAAGACAAAAAAGTCATTCTCACCACGTTCACGGTGCTGGCAGACATGGCTCAGAACGTTGCGGGCGATCGGGCGATCGTCGAATCTATTACCAAACCGGGTGCGGAAATTCACGGCTATGAAGTTACGCCCAGCGACTTGGAACGCGGGCAACGTGCCGATCGCATTTTGGAAAACGGCTTGAGCTTGGAGCGCTGGGCAACCCGATTTTACAACAGCCTCCCCAAAGTTTCTCACATTACCCTAAGTGAAGGAGTTCAACCGATCGATATTGCGGAAGATGCCTATCAAGGTAAGCCGAATCCTCATGCTTGGATGTCGCCGCAAAATGCTTTAATTTACGTTGAAAACATTCGCAAATCCCTAGGAAATCTAGATCCGGCTAATGCTTCAAGCTATGACGCGAATGCGGCAAAATACAGCGAGCAAATTAGGGCGATCGATGCAAAACTCAAACAAGCTATCTCTGCCATTCCCCCGGACAAACGCTACATAGTAAGTTGTGAAGGTGCCTTTTCCTACATTGCCCGCGATTACGGCTTAAAGGAAGTTTACATTTGGTCGGTCAATGCCGAACAGCAAGCCACACCAAGACAAGTTGAACGGGTGATTAATACGGTGAAGGCAAACCAAATTCCGGCTGTATTCTGTGAGAGTACAGTCAGCAATGAGGCACAGCTTCAGGTAGCAAAGGAAACAGGCGCAAAATTTGCCGGGGTGTTTTATGTCGATTCCCTGTCTCCCTCCGACGGGCCGGCATCAACCTATCTTAAGTTACTTGAATACAACGTCAATACTCTGATAAAAGGACTACAAAGCAAGTAAAGGAGAAAAGAACATGAATGAAATCGGCATTGATATTGAGAATGTGACGGTTGCTTATCACGGCAAAGTAGCCTTGCACAGCGCCTCGCTGCAACTCCAACCGGGAACAATTTGTGGATTGGTGGGGATGAATGGCGCGGGAAAATCGACATTATTCAAGGCTATTATGGGGTTTGTGAAGCCAAACACCGGACGAATTTTGATTAATGGGTTGCCGATTCGCAAAGTGCAAAAAAGCAATCTGGTTGGCTATGTACCTCAGTCGGAAGAGGTAGACTGGAATTTCCCGGTGAACGTTTATGATGTGGTGATGATGGGACGCTACGGGTACATGAATCTGTTGCGAATTCCCCGATCGAGCGATCGACAAGCCGTGCGAGAAAGTTTGGAACGGGTGGAAATGTGGCATATGCGCGATCGGCAAATCGGAGAGTTATCGGGTGGACAAAAAAAACGCACCTTTTTTGCGCGGGCATTGGCGCAACAGGGAACGGTTTTACTGTTAGATGAACCGTTTGCCGGAGTCGATATCAAAACCGAGAAAATGATGATTAACCTGTTAATGGAACTGCGTCAAGCAGGACATACAATTCTCGTTTCAACCCATGATTTAGCGTCCATTACCACATTTTGCGACCAGGTAGTGTTAATTAACCGCAGTATTCTGGCTTATGGCAATACCTCAGAAGTGTTTACAGAGGAAAATCTTTCTCGCACCTTTGACGGTTCTGTTGGAGATTTTTCGTCTGCCAAAAGTCGGTTAACTCAAGTCGATCAAAAGGAGCAATAATGGATTTAATTCAGTGGTTTGCGGCACCGTTGCAGCATGAATTCATGGTGAAGGCAATTTTAGTCAGCGCCTTAGTAGGGATTGTTTGTTCTGCGCTTTCCTGCTACATGACTTTGAAAGGATGGGCATTGATGGGGGATGCGGTTTCCCATGCGGTAATGCCGGGAGTTGTGATTGCCTACGTGTTAAATATTCCTTTGGCGGTGGGTGCGTTTGTGTTTGGGGTGGGTTCGGTAATTGCGATCGGGTTTATCAAAGCGAAAACTCGCGTTAAAGAGGATACGGTGATTGGTTTAGTGTTTACGGGATTTTTTGCCTTTGGTTTAGTGTTAATTTCTAAAGTCAAAAGCTCGATTGATTTAACGCATATTTTGTTTGGCAATGTCTTGGGTATTTCGGATGCTGATATTATTCAGACTGTAATTATTAGTGTCGTCACCTTAGTGACGCTGGCAATTTTACGCAAAGATTTAATTTTGTTTTGTTTTGACTCGACTCACGCGCGATCGATCGGTTTAAATATCACCTTTCTTTATTACGTTCTGCTGTCTTTGCTTTCACTTACAGCAGTTGCGGGACTTCAGACTGTGGGGATTATTTTAGTAGTGGCAATGTTGGTGACTCCGGGAGCAACGGCGTATTTATTGAGCGATAACTTTGACCGCATGACGCTAATTGCGATGGCTTCGGGCGTATTTTCTAGCGTCATGGGAACTTATATCAGCTATCACATTGATGGTTCGACTGGCGGATGTATTGTCGTGCTGCAAACGCTGCTGTTTGTGTTGGCGATGATTTTTGCTCCGAAACACGGTTTGTTAGTTAGGGCTAGGAACTCGCAAACTATTAGTGAATAAAGATCGATCGCCTTATTCCACAAACTCAATATTTTCATACAAATCTGCCAGCAAAATTTCCACCTGTACAGACGTTAACATCAGCCGATCGCCCGCACAGCTATATTCCGAAAATATCCACTTATTCGCTTCAGTTTTCGAGTATTGCTCCACCCGTAACCGATATTGGTCGATTAATAAATACTCCTGAAAACTAGGAATACTGCGATAAGCAGCAAACTTATCATCTCGATCGTAAGCTTTAGTAGCTTTAGATAGCACCTCTGCAATCAGCAGAGGATTAGTAACTGTATCCGTCCGTCCAGATTGCAGCTCTATCGGGCGCGCTACCACCATCACATCCGGGTAAGTATAATTATTAAGGTGCGGAACCCAAAGCCGCTGATCCGAACTAAAAGTCCGATATGGTTTCCCTTTTAACGCCAGTTTCAGCGCAACAACTAAATTAGTGGTAATTTCATTGTGATCCGGTGTGCCGCCAGCCATCAGAACAATCTCCCCATTGATAAATTCATGCCGATCCTCAGAATTGACTTCCAATTCTAGATATTCCTGGGCCGTGTATGTTTTGGTTTCAACTTGCGCGATCATATACAAGGCTCTCCTTTAATCTACTGATTTCAGTTTATCTTAAAAATCCTGCTAATTCAACCTATAGATCCTCTTCTATTATAACCAGCCTGTAGGGGAGCCCCTCGCCAACATATTTAAAGGGTGCAGACAAGTTAAATAAACCCGCCCCCACCCACAAATATGCCCTTTATGAATCATAATCGTGCGAAATGTGAACCCGATCGCACTTAACAAACTTACCGCAGCGGGACAAAGTTATAGCCAGTGCTTCCTCCTTGTTTAACTTGCACTAAAATCGCCTTACCAGCCCGATCGCCCGTGGGCAAAAACTTCACATCGTCGCTCGATCCTGCTGCAGAGAAATTCGGATTTCTGAGTGCTTGTTGCAACCCTTCCCGCGTATTGCTTTGCCGCAAGCCAGCAATGACAGCTTGAGTCGCGTCAAAACTCGTTGCTGTTCGCCAATTCACAATGCCTCCCCAGCGCTGACGGGCATTTTTAGGAAATGGATTGTTGGGATTAGTTTCAGGATGCCAGGGAACGGGCAAAACAAGCCCGTCAACGTCCTTTTGTCCGTCTTTTAGCGTTTGAAAGGTGTAAAGAGTTGAACTGCTGTAAAGCGCTAATTTGCCTTGATTTGCACGGGCTAGATCGATCGCGCGATCGATGCGATCGATGTGGGGTGCTAGCATCAATCCTTGTGCGCCTTTGCTGACTGCATCGGCGATCGCACTTTCGGGAGTAAAAGAAGGTAATGAAAAGTCGCAAACAGTGGGAACTAATTTGCCTCCAGCAGCAGTCAGAGCCGCCACAAATTCATCTTTAAATGATATATTATCCGGTGCTTGCGAGTCATAACAAACGGCAATATTAGTTTTGCCTGCTGTTTTGACTGCATATTCTGCTAAAGGAGCGGCCATTACGCTAATATTGGGGACAGTCCGAAAGATGTAGCTGCCAAATCCTGATAGATTATTGGCAAAGCTAGTCGGTGTAACCATTACCAGTTTTTCTTGCTGATAAATCGGAGCAGCTTCGAGAGACGCATTGCTAGCATTGTGTCCAATTACTGCTAGTATATTCTGATCTTTTGTCAATGTCTTTGCAACTTCTCTGACCGCTTCTGGACTGTTGTCATCGTTGACTATTTCTACCTGCAGTTTTGCGCCGTTGATGCCACCGCTAGTATTGATTTCATCCTGAGCTTGGGCGACACCCCGGAGGATTTCTTGGGCGACATTGGGGTTGCTACCAATGGGGACGCTGACAGCAATTTTCAAGGGAGAAGCATTGCTGGTTGTGGCATTATTCAAATAAATAATGGCATTATTCAAATAAATAATGGTTTCCGGATCGTTGCGATTTTGTTGCAGCGAATCCTGAAAATTTTTGACGGCTGCTTGGTAATCTCCATTGACAAAAGCTTGAACGCCTGCTTGTTTTGCTGCTGTTGTTTGGGATGTCACCAATATCTGATGTCCTAAACTGATGCGATTGGCGAGCGTTCCAGGTGCGATCGGGGCCGATGTAGATGTAGGTGTATTTGAAGTTTTAGCTTTCAATAAACCGGGAAGAAACTTGTATGCGCCAAACCCAATTAAGCCGAGGGCAATAATAAAAACAATGGGCGGCGGGCTGTTTCTTTTGTTAGTATCTTGATACATGATTTTTTTTCTTTATTTTGATACTGTCATTATTCATTCAATTACTGTTCACGTCAATTCATATAATTCATTAATTAAGTTCATAAAAGTCATATTTGTAATAGCTGTTGCAGGAAGTGCGATCGCCCTTATTCAAATCCGGCCCGCTAAACTAACGAGAACACAAGAATTATCAACAATAGTCATAGATGCGCGGGTGTGCAGAAACCGGGTTTTTTGCGACAATACTTCGTTACAGCCCACAGATTCAGTAAAAACCCGGTTTCTTTGGTTGTGATGCGTAAGTCCCGTTGATATTAACCGCCGCCACCGCCACCGCCACTAATCGTGAATATAATGCAGGACTTACCCACTCCGACCAAAGAAACCGGGTTTTTTACGAAAAGACGCGTTATAGCTCGCAGATTAGGTAAAATAACCCGGTTTCTGGGCCTCCATTCGTCCAGGACTAACAATAAATTTAGCGTTGAAATACCGCGCTTAACAAAGTTAAAACCGTGCAACCAAACACCGCTTCAAATGTATATCTTCGTGAAGGTTTGTAAGGGTAAGAATTCCAAACGCGCAGTTCTCCCTTAAAGCCGCGCGACGCTAAACTCAGCGATACTTGACGGTAGTTTTCCAAAGTTCGCTGAAGCAATTGCCCGATTAAAATGCTTAAACTGTGCATTCCCAGCTTCCAAGTGCGATAGCCGCAGCGCGAGTTTTGTGCAATCCAAAGTTCATCGGCGATCGCCAATAAGCTAAAAATAAACCGATACATTAGTAATAGCAGTTCTGTGACTAACTCTGGACAGCGTAATTGTCTGAGAATTTGCAAGACTTCTGTAAAGGGAACCGTCAAGAGGATGAAATACATACAGCTTGTCGATGCGAAGGCGCGGGCAAATAGCAAGCTCACTTGATATACCCCAGTGCGGCTCACATACAGATAAAAAGTGCCGGTGCTAATCCCCCAACCTTGCCAAATATCCCACTGAATTTCCTGGATACGATCGCCCGCAACCGCACCGATAGCCAAAGCAGGCAAACTCGTCAGCAAAAACATCAACGGTAGCGACAGCAACCGCAAATACAGTTTCCCCGGAATGCCCGCATAGATGACGATCCAGACTGCTAACCAAAGGGCGATCGACAATTGGACGATCGCCCCAGAAACTAGAGACAGAATTAAAAGGGCGATCGCAAATGATAACTTGTGAGCTGGCGGCAACCCGCGCAAGCGATTTGTATAAGCCAGACTATCAATCTGATGGTTCATTCCGACGATTTACGATCGGACTGCTGCCGAGATTGCGCTCGGCCTTTATACAACCCAATGACGTACCCAACTACGCCAGCCCCCATCGCCGCTTGAGACGCAAACAATAGACTTGAAATTTCTCCGCTAGCCGGCTCAAACAAGTGATTGAACCAAGGTTTATAACCCGGTTGAATTTCCGTAATTGCTTTCTTAGCTTGGTCATCGGCACCGCCATATTCACCCCGCACAAAAACGAGAGGAAACGCGGCCAGAACAATCACAGCGCCAGCCAACAGCCAATTTTGCCGCGAAGTAGATTGGTGATTTTTTGTAGGTTTTTGATTCACGGCTTATGACTCCTGTCTCAATAATTTCAAAGTTTCTAACTCCGGCTTCCCGTAAGAATGCAGCCAATTCCAGACTAATACAGTCAGCAATCCCTCACTAATAGCCAGGGGTACTTGAGTGATAGCAAAGATACCAGCAAACTTGAGAAACGAAGCCATAAAGCCGCCGCTTGCTGCGGGAAAAGCTAACGCTAATTGAATCGAAGTCGTCACATAAGTCAGTAAATCTGCCAAAGCTGCCGCACAAAAAATTGCCGCCCGCTGGCTACCAGTTCGCAACAGCAAATGATAGATAAAATACGCAGCAAACGGGCCGACAATCGCCATCGAAAACATATTCGCTCCCAGCGTTGTCAAGCCACCATGCGCTAACAGTAACGTTTGAAACAGCAGAACTAAAGCGCCGAGTACAGCCATCACCGAAGGGCCGAACAAAATCGCACCCAAACCCGTACCCGTCGGGTGAGAACAACTGCCCGTTACCGAGGGAATTTTTAAAGCAGAAAGCACAAAAGTAAACGCACCCGCCAAAGCAAGCAATAGTTTAAGTTCCGGGTGTTCTTTTGTAATGCGAGTAATCGATCGCAACCCAAAGGCAAAAAAAGGCAACGCCACCATCCACCAAAACGCAGCCCATTGCACCGGCAAAAAACCTTCCGAAATGTGCATAGCTGCGGCGGGCGTTGCCGAGCCCAGGACAATATAACAACTCAAGCCAGCCATCAATCCCAAGCTGACCAATTTCCGATTTCCGGCCTTCACGCTGAACCTCGCAGATGAGACAATATAAACCAACACATCGGCGGGCATCCTGACTCAGAAAGCGACATCACCTTCATTACAGTTGCGGGACAGCGCCGGACTTGCACCGAACTTTCCCCGTTTCCTCTAATGGCTGCTCCCCATTAGAACCGAATTGTTAGCCTTAGTATAGTCGATCGCGTAAGTCTCAGCGGATATTTTACAAAAATTATTTCAGATTAAGTAAGTAAGTCAAGATTACCTATCTTCTTCCTTCTATTCCTTTTCTTCCTTCGCGTCCTTCGCGTCTTCGCGGTTCATTAAAATCTTAACAAAACACAAAAATATAACCAAACAAATCAAGGTTATAATCTTAGTAAGTTTTGAGGAAAGCCGCAATGTTACAGTACAACTTGCCGAGGAACTTGCCCTCCGCCGATGAACTACCAGACTCGGATGAAACGCCTGTGGATAACGAACTGCAAGAACTAATACCAGGGTTGCTAAAAGCAATATTGCTCATACTTTGGGCAGAACGCATGGACTGGTTTTTTGGGATAGATATGGGTATTTACCATCACCCTGACGAACCGCCCATTGTCCCAGATGCTTTCTTAAGTTTAGGAGTAGAACGATTTTACGACGAAGAATTGCGCCCCAGTTACGTGGTGTGGGATGAAAATGTCATGCCGCTGTTCGTGCTAGAAGTTGTTTCCCCAACTTATCGCAAGGAATACAGCACAAAATTAGAGACTTATCAAGCTTTAGGCGTACTTTATTACGTCATTTATTCTTCCCGCCGCCGTCGTAAACCTCATTTGGAAGTACACAAGTTAGTCAATGGAAAGTACGAGTTACAGTCAGGAAATCCAGTTTGGATGCCAGAGATTGGTTTAGGAATTGGTTGTGAAAGGGGAAATTATTCTGGGGTAGCAAGGGAGTGGTTGTATTGGTACGATGCCGAGGGAAAACGTTATCTGACACCTGAAGAACAGGTGAAAGAATCAGCGCAGCGCGCCCAACAGGAATCGCAGCGCGCCCAACAGGAATCCCAGCGCGCCCAACAGGAATCGCAGCGCGCCCAACAGGAATCCCAGCGCGCCGATCGACTAGCTGAACGTTCCGATCGACTAGCTCAGCGATTGCGGGAGTTGGGGATAGATCCCGATCATCTGACCTGATGGCAATCAAGAGCACCAGACTGACAGACTCTAGACGCTCAGAAACCGGGTTTTTCAGCCGAGCCCGATCGCGCTCAACGGAGGATTTTATGGAAAAAACCCGGTTTCTGCGTCCAGGAATGTGTGAATAAGCTGCTACGCAGCTAAACCGGATAAAATAGCATTGCCTTTATTTTTGATTTTTCGATCCCATTTAATAACCA
>NZ_JAUBPE010000085.1:0-30378 GCF_036700565.1 Microcoleus pseudofavosus SVA1_A4 | reverse complement strand
GGATGGCAAGATATTGGTGAATATTTGTCAATTGATAGTCGTAGAACTAAGCGTTTAAATGTCTTGGGAATCATGAATCGGCAAAACACTCTTCATGCTTATGTTTCAGAGCAGACTATTAATTCTGATGTAATTATAGCCTGCATAGATACTTTCTTTGCTGTGGTGGAGCGACCAACATTTATTGTAGTAGATCAAGCTTCTATTCATACTAGCAATGCCATATTTGAGAAAATTGAAGAATGGAAAGAACGCGGTTTAACTATATTTGAATTGCCGACTTATTCACCTAAATTGAATTTAATTGAGATTTTGTGGCGGTTTATAAAATATCAATGGCTCGAAATAGATGCCTACTCTAGCTGGCAATCTCTTGTTTCATCTGTAGAAAGAATTCTTAAAGAATTTGGAGATAATTATGTAATTAATTTTGCTTAACTACTTAACCGCAGTGACAGCCTTGGGGCGACTCGAACCCAAGGGAGAAGTAATCAAAGTCTCCGCCTCGGGAGCGGCAGAAGGAAACAGGATCGATCGACTTTTGGTGAAAGAAGGAGATAGCGTGAAAACAGGTCAGGCGATCGCAATTCTCGACAGCCGCGATCGACTCTCGGCCGCCCTCGACCAAGCTCAAGAACAAGTGCGCGTCGCCCAGGCAAATCTAGCCAAAGTCAAAGCCGGAGCTAAAAACGGAGAAATCCAAGCCCAGAAAGCGGCAATTGCCCGTTTAGAAGCCGATCGCAGCAACGAAATTCCAGCGCAACAGGCGGTAGTCGCCCGCTTAGAAGTCGATCGCAGCACCGAAATAGCAGCGCAACAAGCCACCATTGCCCGTTTGAGGGCCGAACAGCAAGGGGAAATTCAAACCCAACAAGCCACAATCGCCCGCCTAGAAGCCGAACTCCGCAACGCCAGAAGCGAGGATCGGCGCTACTCGCAACTGTATCAAGAAGGAGCGATCTCCGCTTCAACTAGCGACAGCAAAGGCCTCGCCGCCGAAACAGCCCAACACCAACTCAACGAAGGAAAGGCAAAACTGAATCAAATTCAGCTATCCCGCCAGCAGCAAATTAACGAAGCCCAAGCCAAACTGAATCAAATTCAGCAATCCGGCCAGCAGGAGATTAACGAAGCCCAAGCCAAACTCAGCCAAACTCTGGAATCCCGACAGCAGCAAATCGACGAAGCCAAAGCAAATCTCGATCGCATTGCCGAAGTGCGCCCCGTTGACGTGCAAGCAGCCACCGCCGAAGTCAATTCCGCCGCTTCCGCCGCCAAAGGCGCCAAAGCCAATCTCGATCTAGCTTACATCCGCTCTCCCAGAGACGCCCAAGTCTTGAAAATTCACGCATATCCAGGGGAAAAAGTGGGGGATGACGGCATTGTCGAACTCGGACAAACTCGCGAGATGCTGGCTGTTGCGGAAATCTACGAAAGCGATGTGAGCAAAGTACGCATCGGACAGCCAGCCAAAATTACTAGCGATTCTTTAAAAGGGGAATTGCAGGGAAAAGTAGAAAACATCGGCTTGCAAGTGCAGCGGCAAAACATTGTGAATACCGAACCTTCTGCGAATATTGACGCTCGAATTGTGGAAGTAAAAGTGCGTTTGGATGCAGCTTCCAGTCAGAAAGTAGCGGGATTGACTAATTTGCAAGTCAAAGTGGCGATCGGGGGGAATTAAGAATTAAGAAGTTTTAAACCGCAGAGAGCGCAGAGGACACAGAGGAGGAGAAGAGAGAACTGTTAAATCCTCAGTTTGCTTTCTTCAATCCAAAATCCAAAATTCCAAATCCAAAATCCAAAATCTAAAATCTAAAATCCTATGATCGGACTAATCAAACCTTTACAACAGTTAAGAGACAGAACTCCCCTCGGATGGCTGCAACTGAGTCACGACAGAGGCCGAATGCTCGTAGCAGCAGCGGGAATTGCTTTTGCTGACGTTTTGATGTTCATGCAGTTGGGCTTTCAAAATGCGCTTTACAGCAGCAATACGCTCCTGCACCAAACTTTGCAAGCCGACATAATTTTGATTCACCCGCAAGCCAGAAATTTAATTAATTTGTCTTCTTTCCCCAGGCGCCGGTTGTATCAGGCAATGAACGTACCGGGCGTGAAATCAGCCGAGCCGCTTTATATCAAAATTGGCAACTGGAAAAACCCCGAAACTCGGCGCGAAACATCAATTATGGTGGTGGGATTCAATCCCGATCGCCCAGCTTTTGCGCTGCCAGAAGTCAACCAAAATTTGAGCGCGATTAAATTGCCGGATACGGTGCTGTTCGATCGAGCTTCTAAAGGAGATTATCAAGGGTCGATCGCCCAAATCGAGGGGGGAAAAGCCGTTAAAACTGAGATCGATCGGCGCACAGTTACCATCAGCGGTTTATTCACAATTGGAGCATCTTTTGCCGCCGATGGAGCTTTAATAACCAGCGATCAAAATTACCTGCGCTTGTTTCCCAGACAAGATGCCGCGAGCGTTAATGCCGGATTAATTCAACTGCAAGCCGGTGCAGACCCCGTGCAAGTTCAACAAGTTTTGAAAGCATACTTGCCGCAGGATGTCAAGGTATTGACTAAAGAAGAATTTATCGAATTCGAGACAAACTACTGGGCTACAAGTACCGCGATCGGCTTCGTATTTAGCTTAGGCGTAGCGATGGGTTTCGTAGTAGGAGTAATTATCGTTTACCAAGTCCTCTCAACCGATGTCAGCGACCACATGGCAGAATACGCTACTTTTAAAGCAATGGGCTACAGCAATCTTTACTTGCTCGGCATCGTTTTTGAAGAAGCACTAATTTTATCAATTTGCGGTTTTCTGCCAGGAGTCGGAGTCTCTGTAGGACTTTACGCCTTAACCCGCCAAGCCACAAATCTGCCGCTGTACATGACACTAATGCGAGCAACTACTGTGTTAATTTTGACCCTGATTATGTGCATTATTTCCGGCACAATTGCCACACGCAAACTGCAAGCAGCAGACCCAGCCGATATTTTTTAATCAAATTGTTAGTAATACCATTTCTCCAAAGTTATGCAACAGTATGGAGATCCCCCTACATCCCCCTTAAAAAGGGGGACTTTGATTAACTCTTGTTCCCCCCTTTTTAAGGGGGGCTAGGGGGGATCTCCATACGGTTACATTCTTTTTTAAAATTGGTATAAGGAATTCAGATCGAGTCCGAGCGATGGCTTATATTTATGCGGGAGTGCGAGCGTCTCGCTCGCACTCAAATGATAACTACAAACCTAACTTTTAACTTATGCAATCCACTACCCTCAACCCGCAAACCAACAGCGTAGAGATTTCCGAACCCGTAATATCCATCCAGAACCTAGACCACTACTTCGGTCAAGGCGATGTGAAAAAACAAGTATTATTTGACATCAACCTCGAAATAAATATCGGTGAAATCGTAATCATGACCGGGCCTTCCGGCTCGGGAAAAACCACACTTTTAACATTGATGGGCGGACTGCGATCGGGTCAATCGGGAAGCCTGAAACTTATGGGTCAAGAAATGTGCAATGCCAGTTCAGAACAATTAGTCAAAGCGCGCCGCCAAATCGGATATATATTCCAAGCCCACAACTTGCACCGCAGTTTGACAGCCGTGCAAAACGTGCAAATGGGATTGGAAGTTCACGGAAAATTCTCGCGTTCCGAAATGCGCGATCGCTCGACAGAAATGCTAGAATTAGTAGGGCTGGGACAGCGGATTAACTATTATCCAGATGACTTGTCGGGAGGACAGAAACAAAGAGTTGCGATCGCCCGCGCTTTGGTCAGTCAACCGCAAATTGTTTTAGCTGACGAACCGACAGCCGCGCTGGACAGCAAATCCGGTCGCGAAGTGGTGAATTTGATGCAGCAACTAGCCAAAGAACAGGGCTGTACTATTTTGTTAGTAACCCACGATAACCGAATTTTGGATATTGCCGATCGCATCGTTCACATGGAAGATGGAAAATTAGCCTAATTTTTAAATTTCTGAAGAATAGACATCACCCATAACTGCCCCATTTTCAATTTTGGATGTCAAAATTTAATCCAAAATTCCCAAACTCGAATCTCCACTCGTCCTTAAACTGTTGACTAATTGCTAACAACCAATCCTTGCCGGTAAATCCCCAAATTTTGCAGGTACATGGCTTCGAGTGTGGGCATAGAGGATTCTACAGAACCGCCATAACGGCGAAAAGAAGGCCAGATGTAAGCGAGTTTTTTCACTGCTGACTCCAATCGACCCGCTTCTATATCTTCTAATGCACCTTTTTCTCGGATTAACTCTATAGCCATCAAATCTTGATTTTCTGGGCTGAAATCGCGGACGCCAAATTTTTTGGCAAATCTGTCCCAAGTTGTGCTCAGAAACTGATACCGCCCCGCTGCGTCGGAACAGAGTTTTTTGCCGTAGCGGCGGCCGCACCTCATTTCCCTGGGATGATCTTGAAAGCTGACAAATTTCGTGCCGGTGTACTGGGTGCGGTAGCCGTCGGGGCTAGCGGTTCCTTCGGCGGTGGCAATCGTGTCGAGAAAGGCTTTCACTCGACGTTCGGGACCGATGCTATCGAGTCTTTTATCCTGTATGGGCTCTGGTGAATTCAGGGTTACAGTTTCGGGCGATCGATCGCGCTCGATGTTATCCTCTCCTTTGTCTGGTGAGTCGTGAGCTGCAACGGACGGCAGGCGTTTCGGGGCGGGCGAGCTTTCGGCCGAGACATTTTGCCCCCACAGTTTCGGGGTCATTCGACCCAAAAAAAAGCACAAACAGATGCACAAACTCCACGAAAGTTTAAAACGGAGGCGTTTGGAAAATTGGCTGCGCTGTCGCACCGGCCACCCGTGCAGGGCGATGGCTGCGGGCAAGATTCCCGTTTGCTGACCGAAGGCGAACAGCGATTTTAGCGCTAGCAAGGTTTGCTTGTAGAAACGGGGTGCAACTTTGCTCGCCCTCATGGCTGCGGCGAAAGTCTCGACATCTGCCAAAGTCACTTCTGCCAGCGGTTTTTCTACAAACAGTCGAAAACGGTTGGCAGCCTGCCAGCTAAAACGCTTGCTGCGGGGAGATTTGCGATCGACCCAGAGGCGAATTAGCTCAATGTCGGAAATGGGTTGCAGATGGCTTCCCAGATGTTCTGGCGCGTACAAGAGTACCTCCTGATATCACTTCTAGTTGAAGGTTCCCAGTTAGAACGGATGAGAGGGACAGGGATCGAGGGAAACTGGCTTCAACCATACTAAGTGATACTACTAAGCGCTCACGGGGTCAAGTTGAACCGCCGATTGTACGAGCAGTTGAGTGCGGTGACAGAGAACATATCAACTTGCCACCCCTGTTTCGCCAGAGATTCTCCTACTTGACGCACGTAAACATTTTGCCCGCCGCTTCTTTTTTGCCAATTTCCACAGAGGGATCGCCGTGTAGGGAGATGAGGGCGATGCGTTTTTTAGTTAATTAAATCATGATTGTTTACCAAAATTTAAAAAAAATTCAGGAGAAGATTGGAAGTGCAATTTGGGCTGCTGCGCCGGGTCTGGAATCTTCTAGCTAATTTGTATTGAAAGTCAAAATGTGCGATCGATAAATCATCCTTCAGAGATAAGTTGCAGGGAAAAATTGATAGACGACTTCCTTCTGCTGACAGATACGTCCAGCAGATACAACTCTAGATAATCTAAATGGAAATGAACGAGGGTGAAGGGAATTTCCCGGATTCAAGTAGGTGTCAAACTCAAACCTGCTTTCAGCTTGCTGTTCGAGATGCCAGGTCAGTCGAAGGTAGAACTTTTACTCCTCTGGATCGATAGGTAGGGCTTTGGAGAAAGCAGAAGCAGGTCATCCCAAAGACTGAATGTTATAGGCGAGAGAAAAAAAAGCAATTATTGCATTCAAAATTTTTCTTTGCTTCCTTCCGCCTTTTTCCCTCTGCCTTCTGCCTTCTTCTGTCAAACCCGGAGTGCGAGTTTAACCTCAAATTTCCCGTTTGTCTAATGTTAAGACTTGTTCCTATGTTTGCGCGCTACTGATTCCCCGTTTTCGCTGTTGAGGATATTCTTTCGCGAACCTTGCATTAGAGATCCGTATCGGTTAGCCCAAACTTGGGTAAACTCGGCACCTAAGAAGAGAATTTGAGCGGAATAATTAATCCAAAGCAGGATAATCACGAACGATCCCGCAGCACCGTAGGTAGAGGCGATACCGCTACCTCCGAGGTAAACTCCAATTAGGGATTTGCCGATCGTAAACAGCACTGAGGTGATGGCGGCGCCGATCCAAACATCATTCCAGGCAAGATTGACATCGGGCAAAAGTTTGTAAATTAAGGCAAAAAGCAGCGTAACTACGCCAAAGGAGATAGCAAAGTCCACAATCTGCCAAATGTTGATTGGTAATTGCAGCAAACCGTTCAACCAATAGCTAACCGCTGCTAAAACTGCGCTAATTACTAAAGATACTAGCAGTAGAAAGCCTATGCCTAAAATCATCGCAAAAGACAATACGCGGTCTTGCAAAAATCCCCAGATTCCGCGTCCGGGAGGAGGTGAAACATTCCAAATAGTATTGAGGGCTTCTTTGAGATTAGTAAATACGTTGGAAGCGCCCCACAAAAGTGTAGCGATGCCGACTAGGGTAGCAATCATTCCCGACTTGGGCTCGGAGGCTTTGAGGATTAGTTCTTGGACGGTTTGGGCGCCCTCTTTGCCGATCAAACTTTGGAGTTGGGTGACGATTTGACCTTGGGCTGCGTCTGCACCAAAGACTAAACCGGCGATCGCAATTACGATAATTAGGAGCGGGGCGAGGGAGAATACTGTGTAATAGGCTAGGGCGGCGGCTAGGGTTGGCGCTTTATCTTCTTGCCATTCAGTAAAAGTTTGTTTGAGCAGCGATATGACTGTTTTTAAGTTCACGGCCTTTGGTTTCCTTATACTTATCGTTCACCAAGGGATCTTAATAGGTTAGGAGTTTTTGAGCGTCGGCCACAAGATAGATTTATCGATTAGCAAATTCGGAAAATTACTTTTATGTCAGATTCCAACACAACTGTTAACAGCACCGATGTACAGCCCAAAAAAGCAATTTCTTGGGCCAAACTGAGCGCATTAGTAGCGGCGGTCAATTTCTTGCTGGTGCTTTTCCATTTCAGTTACCTTCAGTTGCGCCCTGTTTATCAGAGCTATTTTCCGGGTTTAGTTAAAATGTATGACCCGATTAAAGGCATTGATTCGAGTTTTCCAAATCCCGAATATTTGAAAAGCACTGACGGTTTTTGGCGAATTGATGCATTTTTTATCGGCTTTTTTTGGGCGGAGTTTTTGATTAAAAGTCTGTTCCACAACCGCCGCAAACCGGGGGTAACTTGGTTGGATTTTGTGCTGAGGCGCTGGTACGAGGTGTTTCTGCTGATACCGATTTGGCAGGGGTGGCGGATTCTGCCAGTATTGGTGCGGGTGCACAAGTCGGGTTTGGTGAATCTCGATCGCGTAGTTGCTCAAATTACCTACGAACCGGTGGCTTATTTAGCAAATACGATGTCGGAATACATGATGGTGCGGTTTATCAATCAAGCTAAAAGTTCGATCGAACAGGGCGACGCGGCGCAGATGTTGCTGGCGCAGCAGCCGTACCTTCACGTCAATCAGGAAAATACGATCGAACAAATTACCAAGCGGATTTTGGATCTGACAATTTACAAAGTTTTGCCGCAGGTGCAACCGGATTTGGAAGAATTGCTGCACCACAATTTGGAAACAACAATCAAACAGTCGGATTTCTATCAAATCCTGCAAACTTTCTCTCCGATTAACATTTTGCCAACCGAGATGACGGAACAGCTAGCGAATTATTTGGCTCAAACTGCTGTGGATGTGGTATCTACTACTTATGAAGACGATAAAGGTCGAAAAATTCTCGATAATTTCAGCCAAGAATTTAATCAAAGTTTGCGGCGGGAATTGCAAGATGAGAAAACTCTCGGGGAATTGCAGTCTCTGCTGTCGGATTTGTTAGAAGAAGTGAAGTTGAATTACATTCAAGGCGGGTTGAAGTCCGATCCGGTGCAGACTTTTACGGAAATTAATTCGCTCCGGGGAGTAAGGGAGATTTGATACAGCAATGAGTTCCGGTGTTGTGAATTAGATTTTTTTAACGAACCGATGAAACTCGCGTTAGCCCTATTATCGCGAAGGAGGATAAGACAAGAGAAAGAGTTCACAAGTTCTACGGGTAAGGTGCGCAAGGCGCACCCTGCGAATACGGGTAGTGCGGATATCCGAAATCTCTGGCGGTAGACCTATCTGAATCGCCAGCTAAAATAAAATAATTCACCTAAAACATCTATCAGATTAGATATCTATCTTGAACAACCTTACTGGCCTGGAAATAGAAGTCGCTCAAACAATGCTGAGATTAGCAATGTTACTGGGCTTAACACTTTTAATCGCCTTTTTTGTGGCATCAGAACTAGCATTAGTATCAGCCGATCGCCATCAAATCCGCCAACTCGCCCAGTTGGACGATCGCCCAACCGCTAAAACCGCCGAACTCGTCCACCAAGCGCAGAACAACATACCGCATTACCTGTCTGTGACTCAAACAGGCACAACAGCAGGGAGTTTGCTGTTGGGTTGGTTGGGTGAGGGAGCGACTGTACACTGGATCGAACCGTGGATCGACAAATTGCCGATCGGACATTTTCCAGCGATGCTGACTGCGCATTCGATCGCAGTTCCCGCAGCTTTCATCTTAGTAACTTACATAGAAATAGTATTAGGAGAACTAATCCCCAAAGTATTAGCAAACCACGCCCCAGAACGCACCGCTTTGCTGTTGATGCCTGCCCTCGAAATCTGCTCGAGATTACTGTGGCCGCTGCTAGCAGTTCTCAACGGTAATGTGCGGCTGCTGACCGGTTGGATTACCAGTCAAAAGTCTCAACCGCTGCTGCCACCTTCCGAAACAACTCTCGTTCAAAAAGATGCTCATTCGGCACTGATTTCTGGTCTATGGGAAGTGACAGCAGTTAACGAAAAACTCGGGTTAAACCTGCCGACTAACCAAGCTTACCAAACAATCGCCGGATTCGTGATCCACAGTTTAGGTAAAATGCCAAATCAAGGCGATCGGCTATTGTGGGGCGAGTTGGAAATAGAAGCAGAAAATGTAATAGAAGGCAGTTTAGAAACAGTGCTGCTGCGCCAAGTAACTCGCCCCTTATTTGAGACTCAGCAGCCAGAATTCGCAGTGACTCGATAGCAAATCGGGGTTCAAATTTGATTGTAGATTCAACCGCGATCGTGCAATTGCAATGCGCCGCTACAAACCTTTCCTGCGGATAAACGACCGCTGCGGTGCAAACAGCGATCGCGTAAATATGTTTTTTTAGTTGGGATTATTAATTATATAAAAAGTATGTTTCCCTGGCAAAATATTACGGCGATTTAACTTCAGTCTCCTGACTGATAACTACTGGTGGCGACAGATGCGGCGGAGATTCTGCCACATTCAACTGACCGCCACAACAACGCAACTCGTAAAGTTTTGCATTAATTTGATACTCGTACTGACTCAATAGCCTTGCATAAATATAGCCAGCTTTTCCATCCAAAAAACCTAATTGAATGAAGTAAAATAACATAAATCTGAGCAGTGGTTTAAAAGGCAGCCGCACCCAAACTTTTTTGAGAAATCGTTTCCGCTGCACGGCATCTCCAAATAAGTTTGCACCAATAGTGCCGCTGTCGTCGCGCCCTTCAATAATATTGTAATAAACGCGAGCTTCCCAATTTGAATAGCGGTTGTGGCGTTCTATCCAGTGAAATAAATCGCGGTAATCCTCGTGGATCATGTCATTTTTTAAGTAGCCGACTTGACCGGCTAAAATGACGTGTTCGTGAACTTCGTTGTCGCCTGTATTGGGAACGGATTCAGTGCCGAGATTTTCGTAGCGGCCTTTTTGATGCTTGAACAAACGCAAATTCCAATCGGGATATCTGCCTCCGTAACGCAGCCACTGACCTAAAAAGAAGACTTTGCGGTTGAGGTAGTAGCCATCAAAATTGGGGTCTTCGATCGCCTGCGCGATTTCGTCCCAAAGTTCCGGGGTAATGCGTTCGTCGCAATCGACAATTAATACCCATTCGTTGCGAAAGGGCAGGTTGTCTAAAGACCAATTTTTCTTTTTCGGCCAGCGGTTGTTGAAGTAGAATTGCACTACTTTTGCGCCGCTGCTGATGGCAATTTCTACCGTGCGATCGCTACTTTGGGAATCAACCATGAAAACTTCATCCGCCCTGGCAATGCTCGCCAGACACGCAGGTAGATTGAGTTCTTCGTCTTTTGCCGGAATGAGAACCGAAACTGGAATCTTGGATGAACTAGAGGTCATAATCGAGTGCTTGAACCTGAATGCGGTCGAATAGTTGTGGATGAAGTGCGATCGGCACAGCCGCGCTGACAAGTTGAGCAGCGAGGGATATTGCCTCTAGCCTAATGCCTGCTGGTCGATTTCGGTGCAAAAATCAGGCCGCAGACGGCTGCACTCAAATAACCGATTTGACCCCAGGCAAAAACGAAATTTTCAAAGCGCAGCCCTGGATCTCTAATGTATTTAAAAGACTTCCAGACACCCCTCAATATTCTTTCACCCCCTCGCCCAAGCTGAGCAATACCGGCTCGATCGGACAATTGTTCCCGATAACACTCGCTGATGCCTTGCCACCACCCGCGCTCTAGAAACCAAGCTTTGTTGAGCCGTTCTGCAGCGACATTGTGAAGCACCACGGCCTCCGGTAGATAAACTACTTGCCAGCCTAACTCTAAAGCTAGTTCTGTGGCCCGCAATTCTTCATTTGACAGCAACTTTTTGCCGACTCTACCGAGTTTGACATCGAAGCCGCCAATTTGTTCGAGAAAAGCGCGCCGGATCGAGTAGTTTACACCCCTGGGAGTCAAACCCGCAGCAGTCACGTACAGGCAAGTATCGCCTAAATCATATACTCCCAAGTTCTGGGCCAATCCCGGGGACAGCCAGTTGGGTGGGGAGACTCCACAAGGCCAGAGCAAGTTGACTTTGCCGCCGGCTACTGCCAGTTTTTGATTGCTTTGATAAGCGCTGTGCAGCACCCTGAGCCAATTCGGCTCAGCAACAGCGTCGTCGTCGAGATAAGCTAATATTTCGCTGCGAGCTTGCTTAGCGCCGGTGTTCCGGGCTACTGACAGACCGATTTCGGGTTCCCAGACGTACTTGAGGCGCCGATCGCCCAATCTTGCTTCTACCACCTCGCGGGTGCGCGAAGTGGAACTTTCCGGGCTCGCATAATCGCTAGAAGCGTTATCCACTACTACTACTTCAAAGTTGTCGGGAAAATCCTGTACCAGCAAGCTGTCGATCGCCCCACCTAAATAGGCGGCGCGATTGTGGGTGCAAATAATCGCTGATATCTGAGGGCGTGACATAAATAACAGCTTGGGAAATACAGGGATTCTCGATCGACTGACTCTGATATTGTCTCATCAATGCTATTATCGCTTAAAAATCATTGCCAATCAAACAAATAACAAATAACAAATCACAAATAACCAACAACAAATCACAAATCACAAATGACTAAAATAATCTTAGTAACAGGGCCGGCCCGAAGTGGCAAAAGTGAATGGGCTGAAACTCTGGCTGCGGGTTCGGGAAAACAAGTAATTTATGTGGCTACGGGTCTGGTTGATGAAGCGGATTTGGAGTGGCTGCGCCGCCTCGAACAGCACCGAAATCGCCGTCTGGCAGATTGGGAAACTCTCGAAGTGCCGATCGACTTATCAGCAGTTGCGCGATCGGCTCAATTGTCAGAATGCTTGTTGATTGATTCCCTGGGAACTTGGACTGCAAATCTTTTAGAACAAGAAGCGCCTGTTTGGGAGCAAACGCAGCAAGATTTGATTGCTAGTTTAAAGTCAACCGCAGCCGATGTAATTTTGGTAGGAGAGGAAACCGGATGGGGAGTAGTGCCTGCTTATCCAGCCGGACGAATGTTTCGCGATCGCCTAGGCACTCTTGTCCGCCAAATCGGGGCGATCGCCGATAATGTTTATCTCGCCACCGGAGGTTACGCCTTGAATCTGAGCGATCTGGGTACGCGACTCCCGCCCTTCAAAAATTAACAGCCGAAGTCGCGATCGACAAGAGAGAAAAAATCCCGGTTTCCCGGCGGACAATCTTAGCAGAAAATCTGGTATAATCCAAACTAAGATTGAAAACTAAACAGCATATAAATTCCCCCCCCCAAAAATACTCCATCGGGCAACCAGCAGAACAATTTGACACGGGAAATAGCCAAATTTTGAAATAATGTAAAATATAAAATGTCTCTTGAGATAGAATGAAAATTTCCACGGGAAAGTCTAAAATAATCAATTAGTTGAAGGGTTGACTAAAAATTATGGCATCCGAGAGTGAAGTGAAAAAATATGTTGCTTACTGGTTTCAGTTAGGCAAAAAAGTATTAATTTGTAACGGTTCCGAAGCGCTGCTGCCCAAATCGGTAATTGCGGGCGATCGCTACAGCAGGGAATTTGAAGACTGCTGGCAAAAAATCATCTCCCCCGACAGCGGAGACTGCTATTTGCAAGGCACTGAGCAAACGATCGCCCAATTGCTGACACCAGCTTGGGATATCAGTCCCTGCGCCCGCTGCGCCATGCCCGTACCGTTCCGCGATTCTGGAATGCCCCCAGAGTTATGTCCCTGTAACGACTTGACCAACTGGCCCGATACCGAAATGCCCCAACCTCGATCGCCCGTCAGCAACCAATTGCAACTGTCAGGGATTCGCGATCGACTCAAAAGATCCAGCGGCGAGTAAGTATATAAGAAGGAAGAAGGGTCTTCTTCCTTAAATTGTTACAATATATTTACAAAGCTTCACACTAGGTCTGATTTATGAATGTCAAGACAGTATCGCCAGCCTCCCCGCAAACTTATACAAATTCAGGGACTCAAGCTGTACTAAGCAATCTCAAAGATGCAAACACAATTCCCCTGCAAGCAGTACCAGTATCATTAGAGACGGAGGCCGTAACGGACGATCGGCTCAAATCAGCCAGGGACATAGCTTTCGAGTTAGCGGGAGATGCTGTGCGCTACGATCCAGTGGCGATCGCAGCCCAGTACCGAAATCGCCCCCTGCAAGTCTGGGGACGGCTTTCGAGCGTCGTTTGGACATTTTTTAGCTTTGCCCTCAGTTTGTGGTGGGATGGCAAGAGAGGCCGCACCGCAGCCAACGAAAAGCGCCGCGCCGCCCGACTGCGGGAAATTCTGAGCCAACTCGGCCCAGCTTTCATCAAAATCGGACAAGCACTCTCAACGCGGCCCGACTTAGTACCGCCAGCATATTTAGAAGAACTAACAACGCTGCAAGACCAATTGCCAGCATTTCCTAACGAAGTAGCATATCAATTTATACAGGAAGAATTGGGCGCTCACCCCAAAGAAATCTATGCAGAAATCACCCCAGATCCGATCGCAGCAGCATCTCTCGGACAAGTCTACAAAGGCAAACTCAAAACCGGGGAAACCGTCGCAATCAAAGTCCAGCGACCGGGTTTAGCCGAAAACATCGGCTTAGATATCTACATCCTGCGACGAGTAGCAGTTTGGGCGCAAAACAACTTCAAAATAATTCGCAGCGACCTCGCAGGCATTATGGACGAATTGGGCGAGCGCATTTACGAAGAAATGGACTACACCCACGAAGGACAAAATGCCGAACGGTTTGCCGAACTATACGGCCACATCAAAGATATTTATGTTCCTAGCATCTACTGGGAATATACCCGCCGCCGGGTCTTAACAATGGAGTGGATCACCGGCGTCAAACTGACTAATTTAGAAGCAGTCAAGGCTCAAGGAATTGACGCTCCTTACTTAATTGAAGTGGGGGTGCAGTGTTCTCTCAGACAACTGCTAGAACACGGTTTCTTTCACGCAGACCCGCATCCAGGCAATCTTTTGGCAACTCCTGACGGTCAGTTGGCTTATCTCGATTTCGGGATGATGAGCGAAGTTAAACCTTATCAGCGATACGGCTTGTTGGAAGCTGTAGTGCATTTGGTGAACCGCGACTTTGAAGGTTTAGCAAAAGATTATGTCAAGTTAGAGTTTTTAACGCCCGATACCGATTTGACGCCAATTATTCCGGCCTTAGCTAGCGTATTTAACAATGCTTTGGGTGCTAGCGTTGCCGAACTCAATTTCAAAAGCATTACTGACGAACTTTCGGCGGTAATGTACGAATATCCTTTCCGAGTTCCAGCTTACTATGCTTTGATTATTCGATCGCTCGTCACCTTAGAAGGGATTGCCATTAATGTCGATCCAGAATTCAAAGTGCTCAGCAAAGCTTATCCTTACGTAGCAAAACGGCTGTTGAGCGACCCCGCACCGGAACTGAGAGCATCCCTGCAAGACTTGCTGTTCAAACAAGGCGAATTCCGCTGGAACCGCTTAGAAAACTTGCTCAACAATGCCCGCGAGAGCGACGATTACGATGTCAGCCAAATCCTGAACCAAGCATTAGAGTATTTATTTTCCGCAAGAGGAGATTTTATTCGCGATCGTATTGTCCTGGAATTAGTCAAAAGTCTCGACACACTTTCCAGCAACGCCTTTGCTAACGCCAAAGCTGTAGTCGGCGAATGGTTTGGAGTCAAGGCAAATCAACCTGTAGTTTCACAAACAGAAAAAAACAATCTAGAACACATCAAGCGAATTTGGGATATTTTGCAATCAACTCCCGGTTTTGACGGGACGAAAGTATTGCAGCTACTTCCGCAGTTGTTGGTGAAACCGGAAGTGCAGAATATGGGGCAGAAAGTAGTCGGCGGTTTAGCTCAAAGAGCAGTTGCTAGGGTTATTCGCGAGTTTTTGCTTTCCCAGGAACCGGCTATAATTTCCGAGAATGGAAGCTATTCTAAAACTTCGCCTCAGTTGTCTTTACCTGCGGCGAAGTAGTAGATACCTTCGGGTGCGTCGCTATCAACAATCTACTTGGGAAGCTCGAAAATCTCGCAGCGACGCACCCTACAACAGGCAGTTTTACCAAAAAATATCGTTATCTAGTGTTTTGCGGAGTCGATATTTCGTAGAGAAAATAGATTGACAATTATGCTATTAGAGTTAAGACAATTGAGGATTCAACCGGGTCAGCAATTACTCCTGGAGGGGGTTAGCTGGCAGCAATTGGAAGGTATCTTAGCTGAATTGGGAGAGCGTCGGACTTCCAGGCTTTCCTACAGTAACGGACGGTTAGAAATTATGGTTCCCCTACCCGAACATGAAAAAGCCAAGGAAATTATTGGCGACATGGTAAAAATTTTGTTGAGCGAACGAGGCATTAATTATGAGTCATTGGGTTCGACAACTTTGAAGAACGAACGCATGACTCAAGCCATTGAACCGGATAGCTGTTTTTACATTCAAAATCAAGCAGCGGTTATCGGTAAAAATCGCCTGGATATGAGTGTCGATCCGCCACCGGACTTAGCCATAGAAATTGACCTCACCTCTCGCACTCAGTTGGATAATTATCAGATTCTAGGAGTGCCAGAACTCTGGCGATACACACGACAAGAGCTACAGATTAATGTTTTGCAAGACGGACAATATGTAGAATCTGATTTTAGTTCCGCTTTTCCAGGTATCCCAATTATTGAGTTGGTGAATCGGTACGTCCAGCAGAGTCGAGCTTCTGGCAGCAGCCAAGCCATTCAAGCCTTTAGAAATTGGGTAAGGGAAAATCTTTAGTCTCAGAGGGGAGCAAATTAACGCAGATGGAATTTTTAAGATGCTAGGGGACTCGAAGAACTACTGAAGCTTGAATCCTTTAGCGGCTAATTGCTGGCGGAGACTTTGAATCATTACGCGATCGAGAGTATTTTCACCGCTATTGGTACTAGATTGGCGCTGTTGTTCAATATATGCTGTACGCTTTTGAGATAAGTCGCGGATCGTCTTTTTAATCGCTTCTCTTTCGGTTTTCTTTCCAGCTACATATGCTCTTTTTTGTGTTAGCGTCATCCCTCGCATGATTTCTGGTAAATTATCATCTGATATTGCCTCTAGTTTAACTGTTCCGTTTTCTAGAGCATCCAGCAAGTCCCAAGAAGCATTATCATAGTATTCAGAAGCTTTGGACGCACTACGCAAAACCGTATTGCTGCCAGCATTACTATCTTCAACTGCTTGACGTCGTTGTCCTATTCTTCCTTCTCTACCGTAGGGAATGTAGGTTTGATTGAGTTTAGTATTCCAAGTAGAAATTTCGTCGTCGTAAGGGGACTTAATTACCACAATTTGTTGGTTTTGATTAATGTTGAAGCTACTGCCTTTTGCTAAATCTGCTCCTGATGCCCAAAGTTGTCGCTCCTGACTTTCGGCTGAACCACAGTAGATTGTATTAACGAGTGTATCTCCTTTGACAGCGAGATTGACAGATTGATTCCAAACTATTGGGCCTTGATCGAATGGTTCATTACCCGCAATAAAAATCACGCGAAAATCTTCCTGATTTTTACTCCAGTTTAATTCTTGCATTGCCGAACGAATTACCCAGCCAGCATATTCTTGACCGCCGTTGGTTTTGATACTAAATAGCTTTTCGGAAACTAAATCTAATTCAGGAGTAAATCCCGTTAATAATCTGACAAAACCTTCTGAGGAAGGTAAGCTGTCATTACCATAATGGTAAAGGGCAACCTCTAAATCGGGTACTTCGCCATTTTTGGTTACTTTAGTTAAAAAATTAACAATTTGCCAAAGTTGAGTACGAGTCTGGTCAATCAATCCATCCATGCTATTACTAGAATCTAGAAGGATGGCTATCTGAATTTTGGCTTTGGCGAAAGCTGCTGTGGGAGCACACAAAATACTTAGGGTTAAAGCTGTAGTGAATAAAATTCGAGTTAGTTTCTGCATGGAATTTTTTGATTTCCTTATAGACAGGACTGACGCACTCAATGGATGTGTAGCAAGGGTTTGAGATCCTTCGCAACCAAGAGCGAATGACAGCATTACGTTTTCCCAATTATAGTCCTTATATAATAGATTTAATTACTGGTGTCAAGTAACTTGTAATAAGATTTTACCTTTGTGATTAATGCAGTCAGTCCTGGACGCAAAAACCCGGTTGAGCCGAAAAATCGGGAATTTATTAGAGATATATTGACGTAAAAACCAGGTTTTTGGCTCGGTGTGCGTCCAGGACTGACTTAAATAAAAATATCCACCAACAAAAACCCGGTTTATTGAAGAAACCGGGTTTTTATGTATTGGATAGATGTCAACTTATCTACGATTAATTAGGGCTAAGAATGACAATCCTCTCCTTATAGCTTCGCTCGCGCGTACTTCGCAAATTCCCTTCTGTATATTTATCAGGGTGAACTCGGTGGTTTTATGCAAAACTCTACGAATTTTTTGGTAAAGTTTTGTAAAGACTGGTGAAAGTACGAAGGGGTGTTTTCGGGATTTAAGGGCGATCGAATAACGCGCTTCCCCACCTTCCGGCAGGGGTTGAAACCCCTGCCGGACTGCGGCAAGAGCGCGATCGATCTGGTTGTTAACACCAAAGATCGATCGCCCCTCAAGCCTTTTTGTTCTTCCTATTTACTTATCGGGGTGATCTCAGTAGTTTTATGCAAAACTCTCAAGTTTTTTTGGTCGAGTTTGGCAAACACTGCGTGCAAGTACGGAACAACGGGTGTTTTCGGGATTTAAGGGCGATCGGTGTTACTCACGGCTGGCCAGAAACCGGGTTTTTTCGGAGAATACTCGTCACACACCGCAAAAACGGCAAAAACCCGGTTTCTTTGGTTTTGATGCGTAGGTTTTAACAAAAATTCACATTTAATTTCACAGCCAAATCCAGCGCACAGCAAGACTTTCAACCATCCCGTCCAAAAAACTTTCAGAATTTTGCATAAAACTCCTCAACTCATCCTGATAAGTAAATGTAGGAAAAAAGTTGCGGCCGCACTGAACTATGAATGATGAGTACATCCCCTCCGAGGGGGAAGACCACCCATCCGATCGCGAAACCGATCCTGTTAAGGGGGAGGGAGAATCGAAATTATCCGATCGACAACTTTTATATCAAGAATTCGACAGTCTTGTCACCCAAATTTGCCAGGAACCCTCGAACCCTTGGAAGCGAAGACGTTTGGTGAATCAGCTTGTGATTAAAATGACAAACTCCGGTCTGATCTGGAAGGATAACGTACCTTACTATGAAGATGCTTTGCAAGAACAGTGGGAGTTTTTCTCTAGCAATTTGTGGGAATCCCGCACTGGCACTCAGTACGATCGCGATCGCGGCAGTGTGATGAATTGGTTCAATTATTATTTCAAGCGACGGCTGCAAAATTGGGTTCTGAGGATTGATAGAGAAAATAGCAGGAGATGTAGAGGTCACAAAAAATTCAAAGATGGAGAACAGATTGAAACAATCGAAGATTTACCCGCTGAGGATGAAAGTCACATAGTCAAATCTCTTCAATACTTTGAAGAAGTTCAAAGCTGGATCGAGACTAATCAAAATGGGGTGTTAAGCGAGCACATTCGAGGGCGGAAGGATCTAACTTGTCAAGTTATATTGAGAAGTTTGTTATCTGGTAAAACTTTTACGACAATAGCAGCAGAGTTTGCCTGTCCTTATCCTACAATCTACGGCTTCTACAAAAATAAATGTCGTCCTCATATGCAACAATTTCGCGAAAATCATGACTATTAATCATACAAGGAGTTAAAGTAGGGAAATGAATAATACTACTAGCAGAAACCAATCATTGCCAATGCCAATTACCAAAAAAGCAATTCGTCTAGCATGGCAATTTGCTTCGGAACACAACAATCCACAAAAAGTCGAACAGATTTATATCAACACTTTGGCAGTGTTGGCAGTTTGCGATTATTTAAAAATTTTAGATATTGAAACTGATTTAACTCAATGCGATAGCTGGAATCCCGTAATTCGCCTTTTGGAAAATGTGGCAGATTTATATATTAAAGGGTTGGGAAAAATTGAGTGTCGCCCAATTAGGAGCGCACAGCACCAGGGAGAAAACAGCCATGAAAATTCTTCTAAAAATTTACCTGAAATGTGTCCTGTTCCGCTAGAAGCTAGGCAAGAACGTATCGGTTATATTGTAGTAGAAATTGATGAGGATGAAAAGGAAGCAAGATTGCTGGGATTTTCTCCGACTGGGGATACGGGCGAATTAGTATTGAGGGATTTACATTCCCTGGATGACTTCTTGATTTACCTCGAACATTTATCTGAATCTCAAGTCAATCTGCGTCAGTGGCTGGAGAATATATTTACATCGGATTGGCAGTCTTTGGAATCGATATTCGATCCGCAGCCGGAGACTGAACCTACTGAAATTGAAAGTCCGGTCAAATCTAATTTAGGCAATTGGTTGAAGAATGTTGCAGAAACAGGTTGGCAGAAAATTGAGCAAGGTAAAGAAAGTTTAGAAAACCTAATTTTTCCTAACGATAACCCCAATTTTGCATTCCGAGGCGGTAGAAATTTGAGGGAAGAATCAGCCTTGCGGGGGCGTGAAAGCAGCATCAATAGCTTTCCCGAAGCTGATGTCACGCGGGCCAAGTTGATTGACTTGGGAATGCGTTTGGGAAGGACGAGTGTTGCTTTGTTGGTGGCGATCGCCGAAGAGGACGATCGCACTTTCAGAGTTCACGTCCAACTGCATCCGGCGATCGGGGAACGTTACCTGCCAAGGAATATTAAACTTTCCTTAATCTCCGACATCGGAGAAAATTTACACGAGGTAATATCAACGGTTCAGAACTTGTGCATTTTGCTGAACGACTTTCACGTAGAGCCAGACGAGAGCTTTAGTATCCGAGTAGCTTTAGATGATTTAAGCGTAACTGAAAAATTTGTGGTATGATAATTCAATTCACTTTACTGGCATCCAATTTATGAGCTGGACTGTCATCTTAGCCTTGGGGTTTGGGAGTCTAACAGGCGGGTTTCCTCTGGTGACAGCGCAGTTGAAAAAACAAGGAAAAACTGTCTATCAATTTCGTGGAAGCTTGCCACCAGCCCCCGAAGTTGAGGAGATGCAAAGAAGGTGGACAAGTATTTGCGGTGGAGTCAAATCTAGCAGAAGCAGTTCTCGAATTAAAATTAAGCCCGCAGGCAAAACAAATATTTCTGAAGACAACCCTGATGCTGTATGTCAAGGTTTGAAAACAGAGATGAACAAGTGGCTGGAGTCTGATGATTTCTTCAAAAAAATTGAGGTAAAACTCAGAACGGAAATTAAAGATCGATCGGAATTTGTGGAAATATTCCTAGAGTGCGATAACTCTAAGATTTGGCAGTTGCCTTGGGATGTGTGGAAATTTCGCGAAATCTACTACAATTCCGAAATAATTCTAAGTTCCTCAGAGTATGGAACAGTTAGCCAACAAGCAACCGCAGCAGGAATGCCTCTACATTCGCAGGGACGAATTTTAGGTGTTTCAGGCAACAGCAAGGGAATTGATGTTGAAAAAGATACCAAAGAAATTGAAAAATACTTAGGCGAGCGCTGCGAATTAAAATTTATTAAAGAACCGACAATTCAAGAATTACATGACCAGTTGTTTGATGAAAAAGGCTGGCAAGTTTTCTTTTATGCCGGGCACAGCGACTGCGACGATAATGCCGCCAACGGACTGCTGTATATTAATGAAAATCATAGCGTTACATTAGAGCCTTTAAAAGGAGGCATGAAGCAAGCAATTTTTAAAGGTTTGCAGTTACTAATTTTTAATTCATGTTCGAGCCTGGGAATAGCAACAGATTTAGTCGCTGAGGGCATCCCTTTGCCGTCAGTAATTGTGATGCGTGCGCCGCTACCCGATGCCATCGCTCACGAATTTGTGAAGTCTCTGTTTAGATATTTGGCTCTCGGAGAACTTTTGTTTTTGGCCGTGCGAAAAGCTAAGGATGATTTGCTGCGCTGGGAACCTCAATTTCCGGGCGCGAGCGCCATACCGGTGCTGTGCCAGCATCCCACATTTGAGGGATTAAAATTTCTAGAGTTGGGGTGCGATCGCCCTGTGGTTCCTGCAAGAGATGTTGCGGGCGATCGCCTAAATAACGATATCTCTATTTTTATATCTAACTTGATGCGCCGCTTCGGAATCGGTTTAGCTACTACCGCTAGCAGTTATATGTTAATGGGCCCGATACTTGCCCCAGTTGCGAATCAAATTGGCCTAAAAAACCACCGTCAGAATAAACCCCTAATCGCTAAATCATACTACAGCTTAGCAACTTTAATCAACCTAAATTACGCGCAACCTTACTATAATTTATCTATATTGTGCGACCAATTGAACGATCGTGAATGTGCGTCTAACGCCATGCAAAACGCAGTGTGGCGCGGACTTCCTGATGCTTACGCTCAAAGATCGCGATCGCTCTTGCTCGATAATAAACATGAAGAAGCTTTAAAAGCGATCGCCCTTTGTTTGGCAAACACTCAACACGACGGAGTAAAATCTGCTTGCTTAAAAAATCGCGGTTGGGTGCGGTTGAAACAAAAGCAATATGACGCTGCGGAAACTGATTTCAAAACAGCAATAAAATTTCAAGATAACAGCGCGGAAGCTCACTGCCTTTTAGCAGGGGTTCTCGAAACAAAAGGACAGCCACAGTCAGCATTAGAACACTGGCAAAAAACTATTAAATATTCTAATTCCAGCATACCAGAACAAGATCGATGTATCCAAATTGCCCAGCAACGTTTAGAAAAAAAAGGAAATATCAAATGAAAATCAGGATTGCAGTTTTTATAGGTTTAAGTTCGATCGCAACTACTGCACTAGCAGCCAGTAACAGAATATCCAACGGACAGATTATCCATAGTAGCGGGGAAGTTGCGATCGAGCGCCAAAACGGTCGAATTGTCCGCCCTACAAGCGGTACGCCGATTTATCCGGGAGACAAATTGCGAACATCACAAAACGGACGAGTTATGCTGCAATGTGCTGATTTGGGAATAAAGTCGATCGCATCAGGTGAAAATCAATTGAATAGCTGTTTGTTAGCCAAGGAAAAGTCGAAATCTGATTGCAGCGCCGACTTGATTAAATGTCCCGATCGCGGCGATGATAAAATTACCTGGAATAGCGCGCCAATTCCTTATATAATCAGTCCGCGCCGCACGAAATTGCTGAACAATAAGCCTATTTTGCGATGGAATCCGGTTGTTGGTGCGACTAGCTATAAATTGAGCCTGCGCGAAAACGGAGCAAAATTAAACTGGGAAATGACTGTTAGCGGTACAGAGGCTGTCTATCCGGGGGAACCCGCGCTGAAACCGGGTGCTAGCTACAAGTTGATTGTCGAGGCAAATACGGGTGCTTCTTCCGAAAGCGCTGTTGGAGAGGGGGATATCGAGTTTAGGTTGCTGGATGAGGGTGAGGTGGAAAGGGTGAAAAGTGAGGTTGGGGCGATCGACAAACAAGTACCGAACGAAAACGCCAAAAAATTAGCAATTTCTACCGTTTATGTTAACACAGACTCGATCGCAGAAGCAATAGAAGTTTTAGAAACTTTACAAAAAACAGGAGTGGAAACACCGCCAATTTATCGGAGTTTGGGCGACTTGTATCTGGAGAGACTGCAACTTGTTCCGCAGGCTGAAGTCAACTATTCAAAGGTAATTAATGCAGCGAAACCTGACGACATCGAGGAGCTGACAGCGGCCCGATACGGGTTGGGACAAGTTCATTCAGCCATGAGAAATAATCTGGAAGCTATGCGTTATTTGCGAATGGCAAAAGATGGATTTCAAAGTTTGGGAGATTTGCCAATGGTGGAAAAGGTAGAGAAGCAATTGCGGGATTTGCAAAGGAGGGAGGAGAGGAAATAGTAACGGGCTGTGACGTTAATTCCGGCAGGGAATGAATTCCCTGCCTCAAAGCAACGGAGGACACGGCAATGCCGTTTCCCTACCCCAAAATAATCATGAGTACGATCTGAGAGATGTCACCATCACCCGATTAATTGTAGGGAAACGGTACTGCCGTGTCCTGGCTAAAATGAACTAACAGCCAACTTTAAACAGATTAATTGTAGGGAAACGGCACTGCCGTGTCCCAGCTAAAATCAACTAACAGCCAACTTTAACCAGATTAATTGTAGGGAAACGGCACTGCCGTGTCTTAGCTAAAATCAACTTCGCAATTATCAGAGTGTACTAAATATCATCTACTAAAAAAAACATGAAATTAACTGAAAAAAAAACCCGCTTTTTCCTCACCTTTCTCTCATTTACCGCTTTAACAATGTGGGAAATAGGAATTTTTCCCCCATCCCAAACAGCCACAGCGCAAATCACCCCCGCAACCGACGGCACTAATACTCAAATTACTCCCAGCGGCGACAAATTCAACATCAACGGCGGCCAACAATCCGGTGACGGTGCAAATCTCTTTCACAGTTTCCAGCAATTTGGTTTAACTCAAGGGCAAACTGCTAATTTTATATCAAATCCCAATATTCGGAATATTTTAGGGCGAGTTGTCGGCGGCGATGCTTCGTTGATTAACGGCTTAATTCAAATAACTGGCGGCAATTCCAACTTATTTTTAATGAATCCGGCGGGGATTGTTTTCGGTGCAAATTCTAGTTTGAACGTGCCTGCTGCTTTCACTGCTACTACTGCGACGGGCATCGGTTTTGGCAATAACTGGTTTAGTGTGGCTGGTACTAATAATTATACTCAATTAGTTGGAAATCCTAATAGTTTTGCTTTCACAAATACACAGCCGGGAGGAATTGTCAATTTAGGCAACTTGGCAGTGGGACAAGGGCAAAATTTAACTTTATTGGGCGGCACTGTTTTGAGTACGGGACAACTTTCTGCACCGGGAGGAAATATTATTGTTGCGGCGGTTCCCGGCGAGAGTTTAGTCAGAATTAGTCAACCGGGAAATCTGTTGAGTTTGGAGATTCAGCCGCAATCTGTAGCCGGGAGTTTGCCTCAAAATTGGGTGTTGCCAGTTGCATCTTTGCCGCAGTTGTTGGCGGGTGGCGGGGGAAGTGCAACGGGGGTGACAGTCAACGCTGGAGGGCAAGTAGAATTGACGGGTGGTTTGCAGGTAGAGAATGGAGATGTCGCTGCTAAAGGAGTAACTGCGGAGACTGCAACGCTGTCAGCTAATCGCAATTTTACATTAGTTGAAAGTCAGTTGCGTACAACTGGCGATTTGAATTTGCTGGCTGACGATACTGTGCGGGTGCGCGATAGTGTGGCGAATCCGTTTGTGGCAAATGCTGGCGGAAATCTTTACATTCAGGGAAATCAAAGTATCGATATTTTGGCGCTGAATCATCTTTCGCAAACGCCTTTTGTCAGCGGTGGAAATCTGACTTTAGTGAGTGATGGCATCATATCTACAGATGCTCATTTTCGCAGTGGCAATAATATGTCAATTCTCGATCGTTCGGGCAAACCTGCTAATTTTACCAGTTTGTACGATCCAATTATGCAGCCTAATGACTATACCTCTGGGGGATATACAGGGGCTTCCCTCAAGGTAGATACGACTTCGGGTACGGGAAATATTACTTTTACTGGAGATATCATAATTACGAGTCCAGATGCAACTTTGGCTGGTGCTACTACGGGTGATGAATTTATCTTGGGAAGTTCGCGATCGGTAATTTTGCGATCGGGCGGCAACATTCAAACAGGAAACATTGACACGTATCCCGATCCGAATATTTTTATAAGAATTGGTCAAACTGGCCCTATAACTTTGCAAGCGGCAGGCAACATTCAAGCAGGAAAAATTAAAACAGACAATTTTGGGGGCGATGCTCGTTCTATATCTTTGACTGCTGGGGGCAACATTTCTACAGAATCTCTTTCTGCTATAGCTACAGATGTTAATGGCAATGGCGGTGATATTACTGTGACGGCAGGTGGCAGCTTTACTCTTACAGGAAATATAGCTTCTTTCTCATTAAGTGGAGCGGGTGACATTACTCTCAAAGCAAAAGGCGATATCTCTCTCAACTGTTCTAATGGCTCTGTTTGCATAGAGAGTTTTGCTGGGGGGAGGCCTAACTACACACCTACTGGAAATAGCGGTAACGTTACTATAATCAGCGAACAGGGATCTATTATTTTTCCTCCAAATGGATTACAGATCAGCGCTGGAAATGGCCCTTCCCCCGGCATTCCTGGTTCTGTAACGTTACAGGCAAGGGGTGACATTACTTTAGGTCAGATATCTACCTTCAGTGAAGACCCTTCAAAATCTGATGGTGCAAATATCAATATTAGAAGCGTAAATGGCAAGATCCAGCTTGGTGAAACCAATAATTCTTCAGACCACGGTAAGGGTGGCAATATTACTATCTCTACCAGTGGAAATATTATAACAGGTAACGTATTAAACTATGGTAAATTGCAAGGCGGAATTGTTAATCTAACTAGCACTAATGGCAGCATCACTACAGGGAAATTAAATGCAAGCAGCTCTCAGGATTCAGGAAATGATACAATTTTTAGACCTGAAAATGGTGGCTCAATTACTTTAAATGCCGATCGCAATATTACGACTGGCAATCTCACTGTAACAGCGAATCAAAACGGCGGCCCGATCGCACTTACGAGCACTGCCGGTTCCATAAATACCGGAACGATCGATGTCACGGGCGATCGCGCTGCTGGAAATATTACCATTCAAGCCAGCACAGGCATCACAACACCGACAACAGGAACCGCGATCGCAGGTGATTCTGCTAAGGGAAATGGCAGCAATGTTACTTTATCTACTGCCAGCGGTGACATTAATATAGGTGGCGTGTCAGTATCTGGAATACAGGGTGGGAATCTTAACTTTACTAACAGCAACGGCAATATTACTACAGGTCAGCTATTGACAAGTTATGACGGTTCATCTCCCGATCTTAAAACTAATAGAGGCGGCAATGTTAATCTAAATGCTGGGGGAAATATTACTACCAGCGACATCCGGGCGATCGGCAATCAAGACGGCGGCTCAATCACGTTTAAAAGCGGCGGGGCGATCGACACTACCGCCGGAATCATAAATGCGATCGGCGGTAACAGCGGCGGCAATATTTCCCTCGAAGCAGCAACCAACATCAGTACGGCAGGAATTGGTAGCGCCCTATTATTAAGCGGCTTCAATGCCAATAGCGGCAATCTTCGCATTCAAAGCGGCGGTAATATCGACACAACTGCCGGCCCAATTATTACCGCTGCGGCAAATGGTAAAGGCGGAGATATCACCATAAATGCTCAAGGAACAGTTTCGACATCGGATATTAATTCCCGCACTTTCGCTCCCAGTATTACTGTGACTGGCGGCAATATTGATGTCCAGGCAAAGGACAGTATTACTGCCAGTGGCAATATCGAAACTAACCGCAATAACATTACTTTTAACGCTCCGGTAACATTAGGTAACAACCTGTCGGTCAAAATTTTAGAGACTGGCGATATTACTTTTAAGTCTACTGTTGACGGGGCTTACAGTCTGACTGTTAAACCCGATGCCGGAAGTGTTGATTTTGGCAATGCTGTTGGCAGTGTTACTGCCCTCAACAGCATCAATATTGAAGATGATATCACCAAAAATTCCGGTGCAATTAACATTTTTACTGCGAATAATATTACCGCTCAAAAAATTACCTCACCCGCCGGAATTTCTTTGTATAGTGAGAACGGAGAAATCACCACAGGTGATCTCGATGCGACTTCTCCTAACAATGGTGGCAATATCGATCTGAATGCTGGAACTAATATTACTGCGGGCGATATCAATACCTCGTCTGCTGGTAATGGCGGCAGTATCTTGCTCGACGCTACCGGAAGTATTACTGTTGGTAAAATTGACTCTTCGGCGCAGGGGAATGCAGGGAATGTCACGGCTTATAACCGCAGTGCTGCGGGCGATATTACTGCGAGTCTAATTAACGCTCAAAGTAGTCTCGGCAAGGGTACGGGAGGCAATGTCGAGATTCAGATGGGAAGGTTTTTTCGATCGCTCAATTCTTTCACAGACAGCAACGGCATCAATGCTAGCATTTCTACCGCTGGAAATCCTGGAGATAGCAGCGGCGGTACTATAATTATCCGCCACGGAGGCGCAGGATTAACGCCGTTTATTGTCGGTGATTCTGCCACAAATGGAACGGCGGGTGCAATTACTAGGGGAAATTCTAATCCTATTCAAACAATTTTGCGGGATAACTCCTATCGTTATACTTACGGACAGGATGTCGATCGCATTCGAATTATCTCCGTACCGCAGCCAATAGTTGCACCCACAGCCGCAGCTACTCCCACGCCCGCACCCACAGCCGCAGCTACTCCCACGCCCGCACCCACAGCCGCAGCTACTCCAACGCCCGCACCCACAGCCGCAGCTACTCCCACGCCCGCACCCACAGCCGCAGCTACTCCAGCGCCCGCACCCACAGCCGCAGCTACTCCAACGCCTTCCCCAACACCGACTCCAGCGCCCGCAGGCACGCCCTCACCGCAACTCCCACTGCGTTTACCCGTCGCACCTTCGGCAACTCCCGAAAGCTCGATCGCACCTTCGGCAACTCCCGAAAGCTCGATCGCACCAACGCCAATTCTCGAAACTTCGATCGCACCTTCGGCAACACCCGATCCGATACCTGATTTTGCGATCGACTTCCAACTACCTCAATTGCCCGATTCATTCCTACTGCCACCCCGCGCGCGCCCCACACAGCCCTCGACGCCCACAACGCCAAACGCTTCTGCCCGCATAGCTTCTACACCTACCCTTCCCTCGGTTTCCCAAATCCTCTCCTCCCTCGCCACTCAACCTGCGATCGCCACTCAACCTTCGATCGCGCAAACTCCAGCCCCCGCAGCCCCTCTTGCCTCTGTAAACCAGCCTGTAGCTCAGATTCAGCCAGCACCTGCAAGTGCGATCGTACCCGCGCCTGCAAGTGCGATCGTACCCGCGCCTGCAAGCTCGATCGTACCCGCGCCTGCAAGCTCGATCGTACCCGCGCCCGCTGTCAGCCAAAGCCAAAATCCCCAACAGGAGTTAGCTTTTTTAATTGGCGATTTATTGGGAGCTAAAACTTCTTTCGAGCTAAATCCTGAAACGGGAAATACCAGAGTTGGTTTCCAACTCGACAATAATCGACAAATATCGATCGACATACCGCCCGTTGAAACACCCAATCTTACCTTTATCCCAGCTTCAGAAAACCCTCCAGAAAACCCCCCGCAGCTTGGCGCTTCTGGCACCGAACAACCCGACGGATACATAGTCTTAAATCCCGCTCCCGCCGAGACAGCTACTCCAGAACAATCTGCTGAAAACCCTACTAATTGGTTGGCAAATATTCCCCAAATCTCTCTGCCCCCAATAGAATCACCCCCCGTTAATCCAGTACCAGCGCCAACACCAGCACCAACTCCAGCGCCAGTACCAACACCAACACCAGCCCCCGCACCAGCGCCAATTCCCGCACCAACTCCCACTCCCCCTCCGACAGCGGAAAGTGTTAATATTCCAGATATTCCGAACGTGATTCCTTTAGAAATTAGCAGGTCGATCGTAGAAAAAACTTTAGACCAAGGCAATGCTAATGATGCTGTTGCTCTCATTGACCAACTGTTTGAACAAGATTACGAAAAATATTATGGGGAAAATTTTACTGATAAAAAAGTTAACTTTCAATATTTGAGAGAAACTCTTAAAACAATTAAGGAGGAAACCGGGAAGCAAGCTGTAATTGTTTACGCGATCGTCCGTTTCCAAGAATTATCCCTAGTGTTAGTAGTTCCCGACGGCCCTCCGATTCTCAGAAATATTCCTGTCACCAGCGCAGTTTTGCTGGAAAAAGTGGCAGAGTTTCATCGTTCTTTAGCTGAAGCAAATGATTCTGAAAATGAAGAATATTTGCCAATAGCTCAGCAACTTTACCAGTGGCTAATTGCGCCGATTAGTTCAAATTTAGAAGCATTAAATATCGACACGCTCGTGTTTTCCTTCGATGCCGGTTTGCGCCAAATGCCGCTAGCAGCTTTGCACGACGGCAAGCAATTTCTAGTAGAAAAGTACAGCCTCGGCTCAATTCCTAGTGTCAGCTTGACTAACACAAAGTATCAAAGTTTGCAAAACGCTCAAGTTTTAGCGATGGGTGCTTCCAAATTTCCCCACACTGATAAAGAACCTTTGCCTGCAGTGCCGATCGAATTATCTGCGATCGCCGGTACCAGAAGCGACACTAAAAATCAAGCGGGATTTAGCAGAAATGAAAGTTTTCTCAATCCTGCTGCCGAATTCCCCTTGTGGCGGGGCCGCTCTTTTCTCAACGAAAACTTTACCCTAGAAAATCTCAGCAAACAGCGGCAGCAAGAGGCTTTTGATATTGTTCACTTTGCTACTCACGCCAGCTTTCCTCAAAATCAAAATGGACGAAAAGAAGCTGAAATTGATTTGTGGAATCGCTCTTTGTCCCTGGATGAATTTAGGTTGGCGAAGTGGTACGATCGCCGACAAGTCGAGTTATTGGTGCTGAGTGCTTGCGAAACTGCGATCGGCGACAATACAGCAGAAATGGGATTTGCTGGATTAGCCGTCCGCAGCGGTGTAAAATCAGCTCTAGCGAGTTTGTGGAAAGTTAACGATACCGGCACGTTGGGACTGATGACCGAATTTTACCGCCATTTGCGATCGGCCCCAATTAAAGCTGAAGCGCTCAGAAAAGCGCAACTGGCAATGCTGCACAAACAAATTGTAGTTAAAAACGGTCAATTGCAGGGAACTGAAAGGGCGATCGACCTTCCTGGGAATTTAAAAAACTTACCCAACTCAGATTTATCTCACCCACATTTTTGGGCTGGATTTACAATAATCGGCAGTCCTTGGTAAGCGAGTACCTGTAGATACTGTTTTAACTCATGAGGTAAGACTTTTATTCCTTTCTCGTAAGTTGTCTCAACTAAGTGTACAATGGGCTTAATTCCTTTCCATGTCATGTTGGATGCCCAGTTTATAGCAGTTTCAATTGAATTTAAAATAGCACCATTCCAATAGTGTTCAAGTGCTGCTGGGCAGCGTTCAATTGGATTATATTTACTATGATAAGGCGGATAGTAAATTAGTCGAATTTTTAAACTAATTGTCTGAGATAACTCCACGATCCGCTTGATGAATTGTGTACGATCATTTCTGATTGCCAGACCACTATCAAGGTTAATCACTAATTCTTCAAGTTCGGTATAATCAGATTGGTTGTTATGCCACCATTCTGTGAGACAATCG
>NZ_JAUBPE010000084.1:0-32665 GCF_036700565.1 Microcoleus pseudofavosus SVA1_A4 | reverse complement strand
ATGGTTATTAAATGGGATCGAAAAATCAAAAATAAAGGCAATGCTATTTTATCCGGTTTAGCTGCGTAGCAGCTTACAAATAAACACAGATGGGATTCATCTGCGTTTATCTGCATTCATCTGCGGTTGCTAAAAATCTTACTTCTCATTACTGCGAAATACTGACTTAGCCGTCGATTTCAGAGAATTAGCCGCATCTGCCAAAGTTTGCGCGATCGGCTGCTGCGAGTGCATGAAAACGCGAGCGGTATTGCGTCCCGGCATACCCGAAATCGAGCCGCCCGGATGCGTCCCCGCACCGGTGAGGAACAAACCGTCGATCGGCGTTTTGTAATTCGCCAACTCCGGTAAAGGACGGAAAAATATCATCTGATCCAGCGTCATATCAACGTGGTAATAATTCCCCTTCAAAGCGCCCAAACGCTCTCCCAATTCCGCCGGACTTTCTACGCGGCGGCCGATAATGGAATTCTTGATATTGGGCGCATATTCTGCTAATTTATCGATGCAGCGATCGGCAACTTTGTTTTTGAGCTCATCCGTCCAACCCGTACCGTGCTGGCCGGTTCCTTCAGCATTTTCGATCTGGTAAGGAGCAAAAAATTCAATCCAAGCTGTATGGTGTCCTGGGGGAGCCATTGACGGGTCTCGTACCGTCGGAAACACCACATACATCGAGGGATCGGAGTCAGGAATTTTGCCGATTGAAGGCTCGCTGTGGGCAATTTCAACGTGTTTCACCGAGTCGGCAATCAACACAGAACCCATTAAATACTCATCTCGATGGTTCCAGCGATCGAACTTGGGCATTTCATTGAGAGCTAAGTCTATTTTGAGAATAGTCTCGTTGTTGTTAACAATTTTGCGCTCCAATCTTTGCCGCAAATTCGGGTCAGCAGCATCGACATCGCTGTCATCCATTAAGTGCAGAAACAAACGCTTCGCATCAATATTAGAAATGACACCTTTAGTAGCGCGGTATTCCGTGCCGCCTGCAACTCGAACTCCCACAGCGCGACCGTCATCAACTAATATTTTCTCGACGTGCTGGTCGGTAAGTACCACACCCGAGTAACTTTTCACTAAATTGAGCAGCGCTTGCACTAATGCACCCGTTCCGCCGCGCGGCCTCGCCATGCCGGGATTGTGTCTCATTGCCAGCATAATTGCGCCTACAGCAAGGGTTTTTTGCGAAGGAGGCGCGCCGAGTTCTGAGGCTAATCTTGCGAGGGGTGCTTTGATAAATTCCTCGTCAAACCACTCGTTGAGAATGTCTTCAGCGCTGGTGAGCATCGTGCGAATAAAGTCCAGCGTTTTGTCGGGGGAACCGATGACTGAAAATAAATCTTTGAGTTTGGCAATATCGTAGTTTCCTGCAATATCTATGATGGATTTGGGAGGCGCGTTGAACATCGGAACCATTGCACCTAAAGCCCGCTGCCAAAAGTCTGTATATTCCGCATATTTTTTAGCATCGCGCTCGTTGTAGCGGGCGATTTCTGCACAAGTTTTTTCTACGGATTTGTGCGCTAAGAAATATTTGCCATCGGGATGCGGACAAAAGGCGACGGGATCGCAGAAAAGATATTCTAAACCGTATTTTTCCAGTTCTAGTTCTTCTACAACTGGCCCTAAATGGATAAATTCGTGGTCGATCGCGCACAAATTGAATTTAAAATCTGGCAATTCGGGAATCGCAGCTTCGGTAGTAGCCGCGCCGCCGGGAACCGAACGTTTTTCTAACAAAAGGACGGTATATCCGGCTTTGAGGAGATAAGAAGCGCAGACCAGTCCGTTGTGACCGGCGCCGATGATAATCACGTCATACGTTTGCATAGATGAAGCTCTGGGGACAGGATATTTTGCTTATTTTACAAATGTTAACAAGTTGGCAGTCTCTATCAATAGAAATAGATTCACCTTCAGGAAGGTGTTTTAGCATCTTACAAAAGATGGAGCCTAAGAGTAAATATTCAACGGCGATCGCCGCTTCAAAAGTTACGCCTAGATTATATCACATAAACCCGCGTTCCTAAGCGGTTAAAAAGAATCTTAAGCATTTGAAACAGCCACCAGATAAACCCGAGTTTTGTAAACTAAAGAAACAAAGCTTTTATTGCCGCAGTGAGCTTCATAAAGTTCGGTCAAATCCGAGATAAGTTGCTGCAATTGCGGCCCAGAGTTCGGAATGTACGATGAACTCTGAGTCCGTCCAATAAGTCCTTGTAAATCTAAATCTTGTTTGTTCACAAAATCCCTGCTTTGGATATTAGTAAAATCCGAACTTGTTAGCAGAGGTTCTATCGCTCGCTCTCGTTTTTCAGCAGGATGGTTGTTGGAAGCGGTCTTGACTATTTGGGTGTAGCATAGTGTCAATTCATCCGTGCGGTCGCGCAAATTCCAAACTACAGCCAACCTTCCCGACGGCTTGAGAATTCGCCGAAATTCGGGTAAAGTTAAAACAGGATTGAACCAGTGGAAAGACTGGAAGCAAGTTACTAAATCGATTGATGATTCAGACAAATTAGTTGCTTCGGAAGTTGCTTCTCTAAACTCTACCAAAGGATGAATTTCAGCCGCTTGTCTCATCTCGGCATTGGGTTCGATTGCTAATACTCGAAGGCCTCTTTCTGCTAACAAACGCGAAGAAATGCCCGTTCCAGCACCGACATCTGCTGCTGCTAACCGCGAAGGTTCCCCAAGTCCTTCTAAAATCGCATCAATCGCGGCGGCTGGATAACTCGGTCGGTACTTGACATAATCGGTGGCGCGATCGTCAAATCGACCTAGCGGATTCATTTCGTAAAGCGGCGGTCTAGAATCACTTGAATTCATAAGTCAGTTGTCAGTTGTGAATTGGCATTTGACAGTTTGCAAGAGATGTAGGGGCGGGTTTTACCAGCGATCTTTGAGGTAATTGAAGAAACACATAAACCCGCCCTCCGGGATCTATTGTAGGGGAACGATGTAATTATCAATTACCCATTGCCAATTACCCATTACCAATTACTCATTGCTTTAGTTCCTGGAGCGCCGCCTCAGCTTTTTGAGCACCATCATTGTTTCCTTGCTGGCGGTAAGTGTCCAGGGCTTGTTGAAAAGCTTCAATTGCTTCGGATTTGCGATCGCGCGCTTTGAGTGCCTTACCCATATTGTAATAAGCTTCCGCCCGGTCTGGATCGAGCCCAATCACTCGCCGAAAAGTGCTAATCGCTCCTAAATAATCTTGTTTTTCTAGTTGAATTTCCCCGATCGCGGAGTGTGCTTCCACTAAATTAGGTCGCACCGCAATAGCCCGCTGATAAGCTACAATTGCTCCGTCAAAGTCGTTTTGAGCTTTGAGAAGTTCGCCAATTTGTAACTGCACTTCTGGATTCCGAGGCTCCAATTTTGCTGCTTCTTCAAAAGCTGCTAGCCCTTCGGAAGTGTTGCCGCCCCGCAGCAAAGCAGTACCTAATTTTAACTGGACACCGGCTTGTTTGGGAGCGAGTTGGGCTGCTTGTTGGAGCACGGTGACAGCACTGGTAAAATTTCCCTGCTGGATCAATATTAAGCCCATTGAAGAATAAGCTTGCCAACTTTTCGGATCGAGGGCGATCGCCTCTTGGTATGCTTTAAAAGAACCGCTGTAATCTTTTTGCTGAAAGAGCACGACTCCGAGACCGATCCGGGCATTGACATTTTTGCGATCGAGCGCAGCGGCGCGGCGGTAAGCTGTGGCTGCTGCGGGATAGTTTTGCAAATTCGCCATAGCATATCCCAAGGCGTATTGGAAGTCAGCATTGTTCGGTTCGAGACCGATCGCTTGTTGGTAAAATTGCACTGAGGCTTGATAGTTGCCCTGACGCGCTTCTAAATAGCCAATACCGGAAAAAATGCGAGGGTTGTCCGTATCTAAACGCGCCGCTTCCTGATAAATGGCGATCGCCTTACTGTAGTCTCCTAAATCTACCAACTCGCGTCCTTGCCGCAGCAAAGCATCTAAATTTGAATCACTTTTAGGCTTAGCTTGAACTGAGATTTCTGCTGAGAGCGCTATCTGCGGCGCTGCGACAGCGAATCCTGCTACTAACAGCGTACTGAATACCAAGAGACTTTGTTTGTGGACGGCCATTTGTTTCAAAGAGAGTGTGGAATAAAAGAGCGAACTGCTGTCAGCTTGCCAAACTGACAGCTTAGGGTTTGCCTGGAATTTTTGAACGGCGAGATGTAGTAAACCTACAGAACTCGACCAACTCAAAATTTTCGCATTTGAGGCCAACTGATGATTGTAACAACAACTGATATCATCCAAGGAGCAGAAATTCAATCTTACTTGGGAATTGTAACTGCTGAGGTGGTCTACGGCACCAACGCCCTGCGAGATTTCTTCGCGGGCATTCGCGACATCATCGGCGGGCGCACCGGCAGTTATGAGGAAGTGTTTCTCAAAGGACAGCGAGATGCTCTCGCAGAACTGGAAAAACGGGCCCAGCGCCTGGGTGCCAATGCCGTAATCGGGGTGGAAGTTGACACAGGCACGATTAATGTAGACACTTCTGGGGCTTTGCTGCTGATTACTGCCGTTGGGACGGCTGTAAGATTGCGTTAAGCAGTCTTTGCTCTATACATCCGCGAACTTTTATAACTGGATAAAATAGTTATCAGTCATCAGTCATCAGCGATGGGTCATTAGCTAATAGCTGCTGGCTGAGGGCTGAGGACTTTTTCGTTTCTTTCTTCAGACATAGATAGTGGTTATTTCCCCAGGCAGATATAGTTTCTATCAATCTCAGCCAGAATCAATGCTTAGGTGAAAGATTCTTAAAAATTAAAGCAAGTCTCAAAGGAAAGAAAAAACTATGTCATACGTAAATAGACCTGTAGATAACGTTGTTAACGAACCCGTGGTGGTGAATTCCGTGATGGAATACCACGATCGAGTGCGGTGGGGCCCGATTTTTTCAGGTTTGGTAATTGCGATCGGCACACAACTGGTGTTAAGTGCATTGGGCGCTGCGATCGGGTTGAGCAACATTGCTAATTCAGGAGCTCCGCGCAGTATTTCAGGGGACGTGGGTACCGGCGTCGGAATTTGGTCAATTATCAGTTTGTTAATTAGCTTGGGCGTTGGCGGTTGGGTAACTGCTCGCGCTTGCGGCCCGATGAATCGCAACACAGCGCTTTTAAATGGAGCCATTTTGTGGGCTACTACATTAACAATTGGCTCTTGGCTGTTAGCAAATGGCGTGGCCGGTACTTTTGGCGTAATAGCTGCGAATGCAGGAGAAGCAATTAATCAAGCGCAGCAGAGCGGGGTGAGTTTGCCGAACCAAGCGCCTAACGTATCTGCTCAGGATACTCGCAATATTGCTGGTAATGCTGCGAAAGCTGGTTGGTCGTTTTTGTTCGGCTCGCTATTGGGTTTAGTTGCTTCGATGGTAGGAGCATCTGCGGGCGCGCGCACTCCCCGGCATCACTCGTAAAAGTTCGATCGGACAAGGAAAGTTCATATTCATTAAGGCACTATTTTAAGGTGCTTTTTTGTTGGTTTCTCGTTCCCAGATTCTACCAGAAAACGCATTTCTGGAGGCTCTGCCTCCAGGTTTTTAAGTGGAGGCAGAGCCTGGTAACGAGTATAATTTTTCACTGAGGAATGTGCGGGCGGCGCACCCTACAAATTAAGCAGCAAAGTATTTGGCGGCTGGGTGATAGGTGATAATTGCGGTGGTTGATTGTTCGGGATAAAGTTGTTCGCTTTCATCCATATAGAGGTTGATACGATCGCACTTTAACAATTCCAGTTGCTTGTACTGATCCGCCATGTTCGGACAAGCGGGATAGCCGAAACTGTACCGCGAACCGCGATATCTTTGCGCCAGCATATCGCGAATGTTGTCCGGTTCTTCGCTACCAAATCCCAATTCCCGGCGAATTCGCGCGTGAGTCCACTCTGCGATTGCTTCCGCCGTCTGCACCGCTAACCCGTGAAAGTAGAGATAGTCGGTATATTGATTGTTAGCAAATAGCTTTTGCGCGTACTCTGTAGCAATCTCTCCCACTGTCGCTACTTGCATCGGAAATACATCGATTTTATCCGATTCTTTGGGTGCGAAAAAGTCGGCAATGCACAGCCGGCGCGCCGATTTTTGTCGCGGAAATATCCATGTTGCTGCGGGTGTCGATACATCTTGCCCACCATTCATAATTTCCGGATCGTACAAATGCAGGGAATTTCCCTCAGCTTGACAGGGAAAATACCCGTAAATTGCTTGCGGATGCAGTAGTTTTTCAGCGATGATTTTGTGTTTCCATTGTTTCAATATCGGATAAACTGTCTCAGCTAAGAAAGCATCGTATTCTTCCCGCGATTGGTCTTTTGGCTTGCGGAACTGCCACTGACCGGCAACTAAGGCTTGCAAATCTAAGTGCCAAAAAATCTCCTCAAAGGGGATATCTTCTCCCTGCAACAGTTTTGTTCCCCAGAAAGGAGGAGTCGGGCGATCGATCTCTGCTGAAACTGCTTCGGATCGCTTGGTATCTATCACCGCCGGAATGTCTGATTTGGCTTCTTCTTTTTTGGCATCTTCTAAAGCGGTAGCTGGCGAAGTTTCAGCTTTTTTAACCGCCCCATTTCCATTTTCAGTTTCATCTAAAAACCCTTGCAAGTCTTCCCATTTACCAGCAGATTTTGCTGGCATAAGTTTGTCCATAAAATGCAAGTCGGAAAACGCATCTTTGCCGTAAACAACTTTACCTTTGTAGGTATTTTGGCAGTCTTCATGCACAAACTTGGGAGTCAAAGCCGCGCCGCCCAAAATTACCGGAACGGTAATTCCTTTCTGGTTGAATACTTCCAGATTTTCTTTCATGAATGCGGTGGATTTTACCAGCAATCCACTCATCGCTATACAGTCGGCTTTGTGCTTTTCGTAGGCATCAATTATGTTATCAACTGGCTGTTTAATTCCCAAGTTAATCACTCGGTAGCCGTTGTTTGATAGGATAATATCAACTAAGTTTTTGCCGATATCGTGAACGTCGCCCTTGACAGTTGCAATGATGAATGTTCCTTTGGCATTGTCCCCGGATTCGGACTTTTCCATGTACGGTTCTAAATAGGCAACTGCCGCTTTCATTGTTTCTGCTGACTGCAATACAAATGGCAGTTGCATTTGTCCCGAACCGAACAATTCTCCGACTACTTTCATCCCGTCTAATAGGAAAGTATTGATAATGTGGAGAGGCGGATAGGTTTCTAATGCTTTGGCAAGTTGGATATCGAGTCCAATGCGTTCGCCGTCGATGATGTGCTGCTTGAGACGTTGTTCTACGGGGAGGTTTGCGTCTTCTGTCCGATCGCGCTTTGTAGTTTTGCCCGCAAACACCGTTGTCAGGTCGCCCAAGGGGTCGTAAACGCAAATATCGCCGTCAAACTCCCGTTCGTCGTAAATCAGTTTACGGCAGATTTCTTGGTGTTTGGGGTCGATTTTGGCGATCGGCAAAATCTTATTCGGGCTGACAATTGCCGAGTCCATCCCGGCTTGCATTGCTTCGTGCAAAAACATGGAATTCAAAACTTGCCGCGCCGCCGGATTCAAACCGAAGGAAATATTAGAAACTCCTAAGATGACGTGACAACCTGGCAATTCTTGGCGAATGCGGCGGATGGATTCGATGGTAGCTTTGCCATTTTTTCTGTCTTCTTCAATCCCGGTAGAAATTGGCAATGCTAGGGTGTCAAAAAAGATTTCCTCGGCGGGAATTCCGTAGGCGACGGCGGCGTTATATGCACGCTGGGCGATCGCAAATTTTTGGTCGGCAGTTCTGGCCATCCCGTCTTCGTCAATCGTCCCGATAACTATGCCCGCGCCGTATTTTTTCGCCAACTCCAAAACTTGATAAAAACGCGGTTCTCCGTCTTCGTAGTTAGTAGAATTCAGCAAGCATTTGCCGCCCGCAACTTTTAAGCCTGCTTCCATCTTTTCCCATTCGGTGGAATCCAGCATTAAAGGGAGAGTGGCATTAGTCACAACGCGGGAAACTAATTCTTTCATGTCTCGCACGCCGTCGCGGCCGACATAATCCACGTTGACATCGAGAATGTGCGCGCCTTCTCGCACTTGTTCCCTGGCCATTGCTACTAAACCGTCCCAGTCTTCAGCGTTTAGCAAATCGCGGCATTTTTTGGAACCGCTGGCGTTGAGTCTTTCGCCGACAATTAAGAAGGAATTCTCTTGTTCGTAGGGTTGGGCGGTGTAAATTGAAGCGGCGGAAGGTTCCCAAGTAAATTCGCGGATTTTGGGTTTAAGAGTTTTGCCAATTTCTGATAGTTCGCGGATGTGATCGTAGCGGGTGCCGCAGCAGCCGCCGATGACTTGCACGCCTAAGTCTTCGACAAAGCGCATCAAGGCCATTTTTAATTCTATTGGCGTGAGTTTGTAGTGCGCGTGGCCGCCGATGTTTTCGGGTAAACCGGCGTTGGGAACGCAGGAAACGACGAAGGGTGAATGTTGGGAAAGGTATTTGACGTGTTCGGCCATGCGATCGGGTCCGGTGGCGCAGTTCAGGCCTAAGATATCTATGGGATAGGGCTGCAAAATTGCGAGGGCGGCGCTGATATCGGAACCGACTAACATTGTGCCGGTAGCTTCCATTGTGACTGATACCATTAACGGAATTCGCGCACCTTTTTTCTTAAATACTTCTTCAATGGCATTTAATGCTGATTTAATTTGCAGCACATCTTGACAAGTTTCGACAATAAATAAGTCAACGCCGCCGTCATAAAGTCCTTCTGCTTGTTCCGCAAAAGCGGCGGTGAGTGTGTCGAAATCGATGTGTCCTAATGTTGGCAATTTGGTGCCTGGCCCGATCGATCCTGCGACAAATCGAGGTTTTTCTGGCGTGGAAAATTCGGCGGCGATACCCTTAGCGAGTTCGGCTGCTGTTTTGTTGAGATAATATGCTTTGTCTGCTAAATCGTATTCGGCGAGTACGATGGAAGCGCCGCCAAAGGTGTCGGTTTCGATGACATCGGCCCCTGCTTCGAGGAATCCCCGGTGCACGTTGGCGACGGCTTCCGGCTTGGTGTGGACGAGATATTCGTTGCAGCCTTCGTATTCTTTGCCGCCAAAGTCTTCTGCGGTGAGGTTTTGGACTTGCAGGTTGGTTCCCATCGCGCCGTCGAAGACGATGACGGGGCGCGAGGGGTGGTGGAGTCGATCGAGGAATTTGCTATTCATAAGCGGTCAAAAAAAACGTAGGTGCTATATATTTACAAGTTTATCTATTGTGCAATATTGTCAACAATTATGTGAGTGTTGGGGAACGGCTGATGACTGAAGGATTTGATGCTGCTGACAATAGTTTGCTCGTACCTCTAATTTTACCGCTCGCCCTGGATAATTGTCAAAATTCTGTTGTGGGCGAGGCTGCGGGGGGAAAACTGGCGATCGGCGGCGAGGGATTTTTTCGCTTAACTGCTGACGAATTTTACGCAAATGCGATCGCCACAATTAAACGAGTTATATAGCAATCCTAAATGACTCGTAAAATTTTACCCCACCCCAACCCTCCCCGAACCCGCTGGAAGTCCGTAATAAATTCACAAATGATGCGAGGATTGCTATATAACTAAAGCATTAAGATTTTTTTCTCATTTTTCTGTTGGAAGGTCTTTTAGGCAGTCGCTTAATTTCCCTTTCGCCTCCTTGAACTTCTACTTGTTTGAGATTTTCTTCTACTTCTTCTATAATTTCTAAATCAACCATTTTAACAGCGCCCCCGCTGATTTCTTCCTCTTCCTCAATCTCCTCCGAATTCTGTTGATTTGCGATTAACTGCACGGCTAACCCAGAAGCTTGAACCGACAATTCTTCGATTTTTTCATGAATTTCAGCTTTTTCATGAATTTCAGCTTCTCCCATCCCCTGCTCAATTTCTGCCGCCACTAAATATTCCTCCGAAGCAGGAAAATCAATTTCTTGATTAATTTCAGTTTCTCTGATTTCCTTCTCTACTAGCTGCATAGATAACTGCTGCTTTTCCCTTGACAATTCCTCAACCTTAGTCGCAAGCATTCTAAGCTGTTCGTTAAGAAGGCGAATTTCTCGGTTTTGCTGCTGAATCATTTCTTCGGCATCAGCAAGAGTTCGATTTCTCTCTAATATCACCTCATTTTTAGTTTCTAATTCCAAAGCGCTCATGGCCGCTTTAATTACATTATAAAAATGCGGCTTAGATACATCAACTTGTTTAGCATTATGGCGACTTTTCCCCAAAAGTCCAATCTTTTCTCCTTGCTTAACAGCCAAAACAAAACCTTGATGATTTTTAATTTTTAATTCTTTGACAAAATCAACTTGAACTAAACTGCAAATATATCTGTGACAGTCAAAATAAAATTCTGCTTTCATCAAAAAGCACCCCTTTCTGCTACAGTCCCGCAGAATTATAGCACGAACAACGTTAAAAATCGAACAAAATTTATAAAAATAGGTTGGGCATGGAGGGCTGTACCTTAGTTTATAAATGTATGCGATGTCAAAAGTTGTTCAGGACTTATGCGAAAAATCGTTTGACGTGCTAGTTATAGCAGTAAGCTATGCAATGCGCACCCTACATAATTAGGTTTTGCGTGCAGGAATGTCAACATTTTCGCTTAGCAAAATTCGCCAACAGCGACCGATTTTGTAAATAAATTAATTGCTTTATTTGCTGACATAAGCGATTTCCCATCCGTGACGATAATAAGCTGTTTCTAAATCAACTATTTCCTGTTTTACTTGAGGCTCTAATTCAAACAATCTTAGCTGAATTGGCTCATTATTTGTTTTGCCTTTGTTAAACTTGCTCAAAAGTCTTTCTTCTAAATGCTGGTGCGATTCTAAATTGCCATCTGACAGAATGTGATTAATTTGTAAATTAAATTCTCTGAGTGTGTGGCAAACTAAAATAGTCCGATGACAAGTAATCGGGTCTTTTTCCGCACACATTAAACTGATTTTATAATTGGTTGCGCCCTTGAGCAAGCGCTGAATTCCTGCGGAAAATAGAGGAGTTGCTGCTATGCGATCGTATAACGCTTTACCGCTAGAATCGTAACAGCTTAAATCCTCCGGCCTCGCGCCCAACTCTTTGCCTAAAAAAACATATTGAATGCCGACACTTGACAGAGAAGCTGTAATTTCCGATTTATTAAAATGAGGTAAATAACGGCTGAACGGATGCGATCGCACGTCCGCAACCGCCGTAATTCCGTGTTGTTGCAACAGCAAAACAAACGCTTCAATACTCAGATTGGAGTGTCCGATCGTAAATAATTCCATTGCTTCGATCTTGCTATTCAGTCTTTGCCTTGCGGACGAGAGTTTGTGTAGCCCGATTGTTTTAACCTGTAGACTTCAACCTGTGGGTTTTTTTACCAAATTTTGAATCAAAATTTGCACTGCCAGCAGCATCAAACCCACAGCCGCCATAGCAAAAACACCAGTCCCCAAAGCAGCCATTCCTACTACCAAAGTTCGCACGGCTACCGAAATTTTAATCGCAGTAATATTGTCGGAATGAACTGGCTTACTTGCAAAACTTTGAGCGATCGACATAGTTAGCGCGTACAAAGGTACCGCAAAGGTGCCCGCCATCAGCGAACCAGTCAGGCACCGCAATACCGTCGGCGACTTGGGCGGCAAAGCATCCTCAGCAGAACTTGGAGGTTGAGAACTAGAATTAGGATTAGTTAAATCAGCCATTGCGATTTTAGATTTTAGATTTTAGATTTTAGATTTCTGGTTAATTCACCAAAATTAAAATCCGTGTTTCATGGCATTTTATCAGTTCTTCGATCTCAATAGACTCTGCGCAAAGTTAGATTCATCTTGACAATCGCCTGTTAGACGCATTTAACTCAGATTGCGATCGCACCATCTTCGATTTACACCCTGGGAATCGGCGCTTTTACATCATTTCCCTCTGAAACAATCCGAATCCCCGTATTGCTAAACTTTGCTACCCAAAAATCCAAATCTGGAGAAGCGATCGCACTTTTAACCCGTTCTAAAACTTGCTGAGCCTGCTCTGGAGACTCCGCCAGCGCAAACACCGTCGGCCCGGAACCCGACATCATCGTGCCCACAACCCCCGCCGACTCAAAAGCCTCCCGCAACTGCAACACCTGCGGGTACACGGGCAAGGCAACTTTTTCTAAATCGTTGTGCAGCAATTGACCAACTTTCGATCGATCTTTTTGGGCGATCGCCCCCACCATCGGCCCCGAATGCAGCCGTTCCCGGCGACAATCCAAATCTTCCGCTGCACAATAGGAACTACTGAACTGCTGGCGATAAGTTTGATACGCCCAGGCCGTAGAAATACTGAGATTGCGGTACTTCGCCAGCACCACATAAAAGCCCCCTAAATCAGGCAGTGGCGACAGTTTGTCCCCGCGACCGGTTGCCAAAGCCGTACCTCCAGCAATGCAAAAAGGCACATCCGAACCCAAAGTTCCCCCCAACTCTTGCAACTCCGAGTGAGTAAGTCCCAATTGCCACAGCAAATCCATCCCGACTAAAACCGCAGCCGCATTTGCAGAACCGCCGGCGAGCCCCGCAGCTACCGGAATGTGCTTGTGAATGACAATCTCGACTCCGCCGTATTTCGCCAAAGCATCGGGGAATTGCTTCGCCAACAAATCCGCCGCCCGGTAAGCGAGGTTATTCTTATCCGGCGGGACTTGCGGGTGATCGCAGCGCACGCGAATCGTGTCCGTACCGATCGCGCGCAAGTCAATTCGATCGGCTAAATCTATGCTTTGAAGTACCATCGCCAGTTCGTGATATCCGTCTGGGCGATCGCCTATGATTTCCAAATACAGATTGATTTTTGCTGAAGCTAGCAGAGAATATGAACGCATAGGTGATTAAGCCGCAGGTGAAAGAAACCCCTGGTTGAAATTAATTGACACCAGTCCGAGTCCATTTTCTCACAACTCAAAGGAAATATTATGCAGGAAATGTGGAAAACTTTTTTTAGTTCCGGGCCCTTTATTCCTCACGGTCACTGCTATCTCTGGCATACCCCGTTAGTCTGGCTTCACCTTACCTCAGATTCGATCATTGCACTGGCGTATTTTTCCATCCCGATTACATTGGCTTATTTTATTTCCAAACGCGAAGATTTACCCTTTGATTGGATCTTTGCCATGTTTGGAGGCTTTATAGTCGCCTGCGGGATCACTCACATATTTGAAGTTTGGACGCTTTGGCATCCTACTTATTGGCTTTCAGGAACAATGAAAGCAATTACTGCCATTATTTCATTTGCTACAGCCATACTTTTGGTAGGCTTAATCCCTCAAGCCCTAGAACTTCCCAGTCCCGCACAGTTAGAATTCGCCAACCGACTCCTAGAATCTGAAATTGTCGAGCGCCACTTAGCAGAAGCTGCACTACAAAAAGCTAAAGAAGAATTAGAAATTAGAGTTGAGGAACGCACGGCAGAGTTAAAGTCTCAAACTCAACATTTAGAATTTGCCAACCGACTCCTAGCATCTGAAATTGTCGAGCGCCACTTAGCAGAAGCTGCACTACAAAAAGCTAAAGAAGAATTAGAAATTAGAGTTGAGGAACGCACGGCAGAGTTAAAGTCTCAAACTCAACAGATCGAACAAGCCTTGTCTGAATTGAAGCACGCTCAATCCAACCTCATTCAGAGCGAAAAAATGTCATCTTTGGGGCAATTGGTCGCTGGGGTTGCTCATGAAATCAACAATCCGATTAACTTTATTTACGCCAATGTTACTCACGCTCGCGAGTATGCCGATAGTTTGCTAGAATTGGTGAATATCTATCAAGATCAGTATCCGAATCCCCTACCCGTAGTTAAAGAAAAACTCAAGTCTGTAGATTTAGATTTTATTATCTATGACCTACAAAAAATATTAATTTCTATGAAAAACTGTGCCGAGCGCATTCTCGGTATTGTCAAGTCGCTGCGAAGTTTTTCTCGCCATGATGAAGCAGAAATGAAATTAGCCGACATTCACGAAGGAATTGACAGCACACTGATGATTTTGCAAAGCAGATTGAATGCTAATCCGGGTTTTGCGAGCATTCAAGTTATCAAAGAATATGGCAATTTACCTCAAATAGAGTGCTATCCCGGACAGCTAAATCAAGTATTTATGAATATCCTGGCTAATGCTATTGATGCTTTAGAAGAGGACAACCACAGCCAGTCGATTGCAACCAATGAAGCTAATCCCCGCCCGATCAAAATTTATACTCAAATTCTAGAGAGTCAAGTGGTAGAAATCCGAATTAGCAACAACGGGTCAGAAATAACAGAATCCGTGAGGAACCAGTTATTTAATCCATTTTTTACCACTAAACCAGTAGGCAAAGGCATAGGATTGGGTTTATCGATCAGCTATCAAATTATCACAGTCAGACATCAAGGCGAATTGCAGTGTATTTCTGCACCGGGGAAAGGTGCGGAATTTATTATTAAAATTCCCATGAGGCTGAAATAAGTAAGCCCATCTCAAAAAACAGAATACCCAGATACCCGCAGAACTTTAATAAGTCGGGTTTATCACAAAATCCTGAACTTCAAACCTCGCACATCATATTATTACTCAAATTTACCCATTGCGCCACGCTTAAATCTTCAGCGCGAGATTGAGGATTTATCTGTAACTCTTCTAGCAATTGAATCAGTTTATCTAAATCCACAGCCCCTTTCAAATTATTTCGCAGCATTTTGCGCTTGCTACCAAATCCCAACTTCAGTAAAGTCTCCAAATAGCGCGGATTAACCGCCGCAATTTCTATCTGTCTGGGAAGCAGCCGCACCACGGCGGAATCGACTTTTGGCGGCGGATAAAAGTCTTTAGACGGCACATCGCAAATTAACTCGCATTCTGCTAAATACTGCACCCGCACCGACAAAGCCCCAAAAGCTGTCGAACCCGGTTTAGCGTAAAGCCTTTGGGCGACTTCTTTCTGCACTAACAGCACGATCGCATCGAAGGGTTTAGCAGCAGGAACAGATATTGTTCCCAGCAGTTTTTGCAGAATCGGGCCGGTAATATTATAAGGAATATTGGCAACAACTTTATTGGGATTTTGGAATTTGGGAAAGGCCGTTAGTTCAGCCTCTAAGTCCATTTCCAGGATGTCGCCTTGCAGCAGTAAAAAATTGTCGGTTTTGCCGAGTTGTTTGGCTAGCTTGAGACACAAATCTCGATCGATCTCCACAGCAACAACAGACTCAGCCGCAGGCAGCAAACGCCGAGTCAGAATCCCCGTACCCGGTCCGATTTCTAGGACGCGATCGCCATCCAAAGAAGCCGCTTTCACAATCCTATCTAAGGCTTTCTCGCTTTTGAGCCAATGTTGAGCAAACTGTTTCCGGGGTCTGGTCGATCGCATTTTTTGAATTCTTGGAGAAATCTTAGCCTGTCATTCTATCACAGCTCAATATCTTTTCCCAACCTACGGTCATGTTTATTTTTGTTAACAGGGGTTGAATTAACCAAAAAACTTGGGCACTATAAAAGGATAAACAATAAAAAATAAATTTATTTCTTCCCAATTCTCAATTACCAATTACCAATTACCAATTCCCCAAAAATGAAATTCCAACGAGTATTTGGTACATTACCCAAAATCACAGCCAGCGCCCCCGGCAGAGTAAACCTGCTGGGCGAACACACAGACTACAACGATGGATTTGTGCTTCCAACTGCGATTCCCCAGCGCACCACAGTACAAATCGGCTTCAGCAGTGACGATCGACACCATTTTTATTCAGCAGAATATGACGAACTCATAAATTTTTCAGACGACGATACCATACCGCAAAAATTTGTCACTTATATCTGTGGCTGCCTCAGACTTGTAGAAAAAGAAGGATACAAAATACCGCCAATAAATCTCTACATTACCTCGACTGTGCCGATTGGAGCCGGTTTGTCCAGCAGCGCCGCTTTAGAAATAGCAACCCTCAGAGGAATGCGGGCGCTGCTGAACCTCCCCATAGACGACGTGCGGCTAGCTCAAATCGGACAGCAAGTCGAAATCCGATATGCCGGCGTGAACTGCGGCATCATGGATCAAATGGCATCGAGTTTAGCAGACACCAACACCATGCTATTTATCGACACCCGCAGCCTCGAATGCCGCCCGATACCTTTTCCCACAAACACAGAAATTTTAATAATTGACAGTGGCGAAAGCCACCAACTAGCAGCAGGAAGCGGCTACAACCAGCGGCGCGCCGAGTGCGAGGAATCCGCGCGGATATTGGGAGTTAAAGCTCTCAGGGATATCGCCGACCCCCAAGCTGTTGAAGTATTGCCGGAACCCCTCCGCAGGCGATCGCGCCACGTCGTTACCGAAAACAACCGCGTACTAGAAGCAGTAAAATCTTTACCCGCAGAGCGTTTTGGCGAGTTAATGAATGCTTCCCACGCCAGCCAGCGCGACGACTACGAAGTTTCGACACCGGCAGTAGACGCGCTGGCGGCAATCTTGCAGTCAATCCCCGGAGTCTTCGGCGCAAGGCTGACGGGCGGAGGTTTTGGCGGTGCTTGCGTAGCGCTGGTGGAGAGCGGCAAAGCGGGTGCGATCGCATCAGAGGCGATCGAGCGCTACCAGGGCGCGGGTTATAGCGGCCGCGTTTTGGTTCCCGAAATTACAGTTAATTCTTAACTCCCGAACTATCTCCCGACAGGGAAGGCCACCGCACAGTCACGATCGCCGAATCCTCCTCGGCAGACCAATAATGAGGCACTCCCGGCAGCCAGAGAGCATAATCTCCTTCGCGAGAAAGCAAGATTTCTTGCTCTGGAAATTGCAGGCGAAACCGCCCTTTTACCAGGATAGAAAGCGTGGTGGCTTGCGCATTTACCGCCCACTGAGTCCTGCAATCTCCGGCGGGGTGAGTGCCCCATTTTACCTCTAAAACTGAAGTCGATCGCGGGTCATCTTCAGGCGTGATAAAGTGACCCGCAAACCAACCGCCCCGACTTGCACCTTCAGCGCCCGCATTTCCGAAAACCACTTGCGATGACATCAGTTAATCCGGTAAACAACAAAGATGCTTAGATCGGACATCTTGCACCATTTTCCCTAAGCTTTTGAGGGGCGGGCAGGATGCCCACCCCACAAGAAATTGACTCTTTGTGGAACAGGCATCTTGCCTGTTCTGAGAATGGTGCAAGATGTTAGTTAGATCTGACATCTTGCACCATTTTCAATAAGCTTTTGAGGGGCGGGCAGGATGCCCACCCCACAAGAAATTAATTCTTTGTGGAACAGGCATCTTGCCTGTTCTGAGAATGGTGCAAGATGTTAGTTAGATCGGGGGACACCATCTAACTTATTACTTCCGGCCAGAAGATTGACCTTCCGTTGTAGCTATTTCCCCAGCTTCCATAAACTGCTTAAAGCGGCGCAAATCGTCGGCAATTTGCTGTTCGGGAGCTTCGCCAAATAGTTTAGCAGCGCCAGCACCAATTGCACCGCCGGGAGGGTTGTATTCGATGACAACTTTTACCTCCGTACCGCGTTTTGCCGGTGCCGGTTGAAAGCGCACAAAACCCGAATTCTCAATATCAGCTCCTTCCACAGACGCCCAAGCAATTAAGCGATTTTCTTCTTCGCGGACAATCTCTGCATCCCATTCTACACTGTTGCCGATCGGCGCGCTGGCAATCCAGTGAGAACGCTTTTCATCGATGACAGTAACGTGTTTGAGATGCTTCATAAACCGAGGCAAATTTTCAAAATCGCGCCAGAAACGGTACAATTCATCAGCCGGTTTGTCGATCGTCACCGTCTTTTCAACTTTAATGCTTTGATTCGGATCGGCAGCCGACTGCAAACCCTCCACAACCCCCAGACCGCGCGCCGCTAAACCGCCGCCCGCAACCGCCAGCAAAGCACCTCTCAAAGAACGCTGCGACAAACCAAAAAGCACCAGCGCGCCGCCACCTATTAAAGATGCCCAGCGTTCGGTATCGCCGCTGCTACTTTGGTTTTGTTTGTCGGAATTTGTAATTGAAGTAGATTCCATTGCTTTAAACCTCGTGAATTAATAGCGAAAGATAGCAGCTAAAGGCGCCTCGTCCGGCACTTTTTCCGGCGGCACCGCGTAAACAGTTCCGCCGTTGAGAATAGTTTGAATTGCTGCCGCATTCAACAAATCTTCGTCGCCCAATTCTGCTTCGGGGTGGATTTGCACCGCGTTCGTATCGGGATTAAAAGTACCCCATTGCTGAACGCCAAGAGCAACAAACAGTCGATCGACCCGCCCAAAATAAGCAGCCGAAACAGCTTCTTTCAAATCAGCAGAAATTTTATCGCTGCTTCTGCTCGGACTGGCTCTAGCAATTCCACCGCTTCTTTTTTATCAAATCCGTACTCTACTATTTTGTCTTCAGCCTCTCTGATTAAATTTTTGAACCGAATCGGATTTTGTTGAATTTCTGTTCCTTGAGCGACTGGCATATAAATTGAGACGCACAATTCAGGAGATTGTTGTACCAGCGCTTTGAGTTCCTCGACAGATATTAAGTTCACCGCTGAAACTCCTCTTCTAAGGGGTTTTGTAATGAAACAACCGATTCTTTAAAATGTATCTCCCTGACCTTGCCCCTGCGTCTGCCTAAAGTAATGATCGCCTGCTGTAGAGCTTTTCATCCCCGAACTAAAACGGGGTTTCCAGCCGCTGTTCCAATCGAAGCCCCTAATCCCTACGGTTCCAAGAAAATAGACCCTTTCGGCCTGCAACTCGAAAACCTTGCCTGTCTCGATTTGCCCGACAAGACACGATCGCACTTATCTTTTCAGGGCTTTGCATAATTTTGGGATAAATCTTGTGGGGTGGGCCGAAGATCCCGCCAGAAAAATAAGGGTTTTCAGCTTTGATAAAATTCAAAATCATCCCGCCAATATGCAACGCCGATTTTTAGAAGTAGCTAAACCTTAGCGATGAACTCGATCTCGATAAGCTGCGGAGGCAAAGCCAAGCGCGGAGTCACAAAAATGGTGCTGGCAACCTCATTGAGAGCATTAGGGGCATTAGGATAGACTGCGTGTGGCGTGGACAAAAATTTTAATTTCCCTGAAAATCTCGATCGACACTTATGAGGTAACTTTATGGAGCCAAATGATACATCTGCCCGCTACGACCGAATTGCCCAATGGTGGCAAACTCAGCATCAAGATTCAACCTACGGGATTGCCCAATTAGAACGGGCGATCGAATTTACTTCTAAGCAGCACGCAGCACTTGATGTCGGGTGTGGAAGCAGCGGACGTTTTATTAACAGCTTATCCAAGCATGGATTTCAGCCTGAAGGACTTGATATTTCTAGCGAAATGATCGATTTAGCCCAGCAGCTACATCCAGAAATCACGTTTTACCGGGAAGACATTTGTGATTGGCTGCCGCCGAAACTTTACAGCCTGATTGCAGCGTGGGATAGCACGTTTCATCTGCCAATCAACAAGCAAGCGCCTGTGATACAAAAGCTATGCGATGCGCTTGAACCCGATGGAGTGCTTCTATTCACTTGTGGCGGCGGACATACAAGCAGCGAGGTTTCGGGAGCATTTCAAGGTCAAGACTTTGATTACAGCACTTTGGGTGTAGATACTTTCCTGCAAATTCTGGTTGAGCATCATTGCACCTGCCGCCATCTCGAATATGACCAGTATCCTGAAAATCATGTTTATATCATTGCCCAAAAGACCTAATCTATCATTCGCACAATTAAGCTGTGGGATGTCGCAACTGGTGGCTGTATTAGGACGTTGATGGGCGATCGGCTGTCTGAAGGCATGAATATTCAAGAGGCAACGGGATTGACGACTGCTCAAAAATCGACTCTGAGAGCATTAGGGGCGTTGACATAATCATACATATCAATCTGCGTTGGCCTAGCCTCCCGTGGAGAATCGCCTTAACTTTCCTGTTGAGCAGTTGCAAGTAACCTTTGCGACTCCAGCAATATCTCCCGCTAGTTCGCTGCAACAGAGTTGTGTAGGCCCATTGCCCCAGACCGTGGTCTAGTCTCCGCTTAACACTTTGCGGAACACGACTTTATCATCGCCCGCCGCGTAGAAGTCGCGAATACGCGCCTCCTCCTCGTAGCCGCATTTCGCGTAGAACACCCGCGTGCGATCGAAGTCCGGCAGCCCTGACGTTTCCACCAGCAATATGCGCCCACCCCGCGCCGTCAACGTTTGTTCAACGTAGCGCAGCAGTGTCGCACCGCGTCCTTGTCCTTGGCGGTCAGGTCGGATCGCGATCAATTGTAGGTTCCACGTCTGATTGGTCATCCGTTCTGGCTCGCAGTAGGCGACCCCAACTGGCCCATTGTCGTCATCGGTGAGCCAGAAATGAGCACTCTCGCTGTCGCCACTGAAGTAATCAGCCAGCATTTCGCTCAGTTCCTCAAGCTCCTTCGGCTGGAAGCCGATCGCGTCGGCTATGGTCATGAGCGCAGTCCTGTCATCCGGTGTGGTCGGTCGAATCATGGCGAACTCCAGCATATTGAGCTCAGTAGATTGTCCTACGGTATACTACAAAAGGCAATTAGTTTGGCTCTGAATGCTCACAGATAACTTTTAAGCTGCTGCCCTCACTGACCAACTAGCGACCTAACTCAGCGCTTAACTTGCGGATCTTGAGTGGTGAAATTTGGTGAGATTTTGCAAACTGAGTTCATGCCGCAACAGGTTACGCCATAAGCCATTTAGAGGAAATAGACGTTTGGCTTTTAATAAAAAATCACATTTAAGTTGTACAACTCAAGGCTTTCTGATTCTTGACTCCATTCTGCAATTCCTCATTCACCCATAACCCAAATCGGAGAAATACCTGATGTCTACATTCAAATACAACCGTCTAGACAAGAATAATGCTGCGGTTTTGCTGGTCGATCACCAAACTGGACTGTTCTCACTTGTGCGTGATATTGGTGCCGCCGACTTCAAAAATAATGTGCTGGCGCTGGCAAGTGCAGCCAAATTTTTCAACCTGCCTACAATTTTGACAACTAGCTTTGAGCAAGGCCCCAACGGAGTCATCATCCCTGAACTGAAGGAGAAGTTTCCAGATGCTCCCTTTATTCCGCGTCCCGGACAAATCAACGCTTGGGACAACGAGGACTTTGTTAAAGCAGTAGAAGCAACAGGCAAGAAGCAATTGATTATTGCCGGAATTGTCACTGATGTATGTGTTACTTTTTGTGCGCTTTCGGCATTAGAGGCAGGTTATGAGGTTTTTGTTGTCACCGATGCCTCTGGAACCTTCGATGAAGCCTGTCGCTATGCAGCTTGGGATCGAATGTCTCGTGCTGGAGTTCAGTTGGTCAATTGGTTTAGCGTTGTGTGTGAATTGCACCGTGACTGGCGCAACGATATTGAAGGACTGGGTAGTCTGTTAGCAGGGTTTATTCCTGACTACAAAAACCTGATGACCAGCTATGCAGCAACGGCAAATCCTGGATCTCCCAGTAAGTAGTGAGAAAGCGCCTACTTCATTTAGCTCGTGTTTAACTGAGTTAATATTGTCATCGTTAGGTTATCAATTTTATGTGAAACGTAGCGGTGACAACTACTTGGTTCCCAACCTTCTCGATCGCATTCGTTAATCTCCCTTCTGTTTCAAGACGTGCTGCCGAAAATTGCCGAGCAATTTGGTGTCTCTAGGGCGGTTGTTCTGAATAAAACTTTTCTCTCAGTTAATTCTCTAAATTCTATGTTGGAAGAACCGTTGGCGAGCAATACCAGTGAAGAAAACTATTTAGTCACCGCTGTGATCTCTCATGTCGTGAAACCGGGGCGCGAGCAAGGTTACGAAGCATGGTTTCATGGCATCGCCGCAGATGCACGAAAATTCAAGGGACATCTGGGTGTGAGCACTATTCGACCCCAGCATCACGCTCATCCTGAGTACGTGGTCATTCTCAAGTTCGATTGCTACGACAATCTCAAGGCCTGGCTGGAATCTGATGTTCGGCGAGAATGGATTGAGCGATTGCAGCCTTTGATTGAAAACCCAGAAGATATTCAAACTCTGACTGGATTGGAAACCTGGTTTACGCTGCCCAATAAATCGATGAAGGCTCCACCCCCTCGCTACAAAATGGCGTTAGTTACATGGTTGGGAGTGTTTTTTACCATTTCTATTCTCAATCGTTTGCTGGTACCGCTACTATCAGGGCTTCCTGCCTTGCTCACATCTCTGATGATCTCTGGTCTGACTGTTATCCTGCTCACCTATTTGGTCATGCCGCGCTTAACACAATTATTTCGCAAATGGCTATATCCCATTCGCTAAAATGATATGAATTTGTGGCGCTGCGGCGACGGGGACAATCTGTTTGGCTGGATAATTTTGAGCGAAGCTGGATTACCAACAGTAGAGACGATATCGGCGATGAAGCAGCAAAGTATCAAGTCAGAGAAGTGAGCCGTTTTGATAGGTACTAAATATTAGTATTTGTTGCTTACAATTTTGTAGTTTGGTAACAGTTGATGGGAAATTGACTGCGTGCTAATTCTCTCGCACTTTTCAACTGCTTTTACGGAAGTTTTAGAACCTTTAACAACAGCTACGAAGTGTAGGGACACGGCAGTGCCGTGTCCCTACGGGGATCGCTCCGAGGTGTACTTTATAAACGTGGAATCTGCTGTATATCTTATAAATTTGTGGGTGCGCTCTCAGCCAAGAGTTACCTATTTGCTGCCGATAAATCTAGTTTAGTCTTGGTTTGGAATTGAAATTTATTTAAATGCCGTTAGTTGTAGGTGCAGGGTAAAAAAAACCGATTTCTGCGTCATTGCCGATCTAAAATTAAAATTAGGGGTGAGTGCTTTTCACTTACCCCCCTGCCATTTTTTTTGCGCCTTTTAACCTACCGATTGTAGCCATAAGTCGCCACAAAAGCGACGCAATTGCTCCTAAAAATACTTGTCGATGTTGAGGGTCAAAATCGCGAATACTCCCAGCAAATGACCTGCGCTCATGCAAGCCAAAAAAGCCGGTACGCTAACATTGTTGAACAGAGAGGGGAAGGGCAAAGGCATTTTCGGCCCGACGTGGGGATACCAAATTCTGCGGCTGAGAACTAGCAATGCTAAGATATTACAAACAAACATCACCAGAGGCTTTTGCCAAGTTCCTGATGCTGTGTCAGTCAGAGCGGATTCTAGTAGTGCCAGTAAATTTGAGTTAATCATCGTGGATGCTCCTATTTTTCATAAACTATCAGAAATGCTTGATGAGATTTCTTGCCAAAAATACAGCAGGGGCGATCGCCTTTACGCAATAAATATCTGTTGGTATCAATATTTACCGCGCCAGCGACAGCGCCCCCACCCGTAATTATCGAATCACAGCAAGAAGTCTTTTAATGCCATTCAAAAGTAACGAAAGATACAAAGGGACAAAATCATACTCGCTGCCATTTGTAACTTTTAGCCTGTCTGGCAAGGGCGGCATTTACTCACGCTGCCAGACAGGAAAGACTGCTCGTCATTAGTGAGCAATGTAGGTAGGCAGAAAGTGAAGGATGTCGCGCAGAACGCTATATCCAGCAGCGTCCCAGAGCAAATAAGCTAAGAAGCCGATCATCGCTAAGCGACCGTTCCAAAGTTCTGCTTGCGGGTTGAAGCCAAACAGAAAGGCATTGCGATCTTTGCCATTGTAAGCATTAGCGGTAGGAGGTAAGTTAGTAGGGCGAGTTTCCATGTTTTTACATTCCTTAACAATGTTTCGCTTATCATAGTAGCGACGTAATTTCTACTTTGCTATCTGCCTGTAGGCCAAGATATACCCAAGTCTAAAGGAGGATTTTGAAACCCAAAATAATGTGTTAAGTTTTGTTGAGCGAGTTTTTTGAAGCATCGCCTGTATCTGTAGATACTAAATACAACTGCAAGTTTAGAGGGCTGCTGTGAAAGGCTCGATCGCCCCGTAGCGACAAACAACGGCGCTGGTGACTCGACAATACTGAATCCGCGATCTGCTAGAGGCAAGAAAATTTAGTAAAGTTAAACTGCAAACCCGAACACGATCGCCCCTGAGTTAACTAAAATATGAGATAAACAGATCGATCGGGAGAAACAGTTATCGAAACCATCTACGGCAATCTTCAAGGTTTAAAGTCCAGCCAGCTCAAACAACTCGAAAAGCTTTACCACCAGCGACTACCGGGCGATCGCATCACCACTGCAGAATTCGCGCAGCGCGTCGCCGCCATCAGCACCGAAATAGACAAACCAATCTGCACCTACATCAACCGCCGCGGACAAGTAATTCGCGTCGGCGTAGGTAGTCCCCGCCAAACCCAGATTGCGCCCCTAGAATTGCCCCGCTACGGGGGAGGTCGCCTCAGCGGCATTCGCTGCATCGCCACCCACCTCAAGCCCGAAACCCCAAGCGAAGCAGCCCTCACCGCAATGGCAATTCAGCGCCTGGACGCCCTTGTTTGGCTGACCCTGACCGGCGGAGGATTTCAGCGCCGCGGCGGCGGTGGGACTGGTTACATCAAAGAAACTTATCTTGCTCACCTGATACCGCAAGGAGAGCGGCCAAATTTTGAGTTCTCTGTGTTGAGCGCTAAGTTAGAACAAGCTTCAACAGACGAAATTGAAGAGTCTTCTATTCCAGAATCTGCAATTGACAACTCATCCATCAAAACTCAAAACTTTCCCTGGAAAATATCAGAACCTCAGAGTTTGGACGACCTCGCCAACCAAGATTTTCTGGATTTGGTTGAAGGACTCGAAGCAGAGTTTCAAGCCGAGTTTGTTGCTAAGCAAGTTGATGCAGATCAAGATAAAGTGCTGTTGGTGGGTGTAATGACTCAGCACATGACTCTGCTGGATTTTGAGGACGGACTCGCAGAAATCACGCGGCTGGTAGAAAGCGCCGGGGGTCAGGTACTGCAAACAGTGCGCCAAAAACGATCGCGCCCCCATCCGCAGACAGTCGTCGGCGAAGGCAAAGTTCAGGAAATTTCCCTCACCGCTCAGACCGTTAGCGCTAACCTCGTGGTATTCGATCGCGACCTGACCCCCGCACAAATACGGAACTTGGAAATTCAGATAGGTATCCCCGTAGTCGATCGCACAGAGGTAATTCTCGACATATTTGCCCAAAGAGCTCGATCGAGCGAGGGTAAATTGCAAGTCGAACTCGCTCAGCTAGAGTACACCCTCCCCCGGCTCAGAGGTCGCGGTCAGGCACTATCGAGACAGGGCGGCGGCATCGGTACCAGAGGCCCTGGGGAAACCAAACTCGAAACCGAACGGCGGACGATCGCCAAACGCATTTCTCGATTGCAGCAAGAAGTCAATCAACTGCTGGCGCACCGCTTCCGGCTGCGGCAGAACCGGCACCACCACGACGTACCCTCAGTGGCGATCGTCGGCTACACCAACGCCGGTAAATCCACGCTGCTCAACCTGCTCACGAATTCCGAGGTCTATGCCGCCGACCAGTTGTTTGCCACCCTCGACCCCACAACGCGACGGTTGACCATTCCGGGCGCTCTTTCTGGGGAACCTTTGTCGATCGTCCTCACAGATACAGTGGGCTTTATTCGCGAACTGCCCCCCGCCTTGATCGACGCTTTTCGGGCTACCCTCGAAGAAGTCACAGAAGCCGATGCTTTGCTGCACCTGGTCGATCTCTCCCATCCCGCATGGCAGAGCCAAATTCGATCGGTCATGAATATTTTGACAGATATGCCCGTAACTCCCGGGCCAGCCCTTGTAGCTTTTAACAAAATCGATGCCGTAGATGGAGATACTCTCGCCCTCGCCCGAGAAGAGTTTCCTCAAGCCGTATTTATTTCGGCGGCCAAAGGTCTGGGGATGGAAACACTCCGCGACCGACTAGGTCAGCTCATTCAATACGCCCTCTACCCTCGGTAAATACTTAAATATTGCTTTTAAGTAGTTGACATTCAGGAATACACGTACATATACTGAGGACAGATATCGTCAAAGCATGAGACTATAAAAGAGTAGTCAGATTGTGAATGGCAAAGTACAATACAGCAGATATAGTTTGCGCTCAGTAGAATTATTAAATTCAGGAGGCGGCGGTCAAGGTAAAAACACTCTTTGTTAATGGCTGTAACGGTTGTTGGTTGAGAGGTTGCAAAAAGATGTTGCTTGAGGCAGTGCAAACCACGCTCTGCGGAGCTAAGGTAAAAGAGAATAAGATGATTAAAGTGTTTGGGCGATCGCCTCAAGCGCTATACTATCTTTTACAGGGGCCCGCGAGAGACAACATCCATTTATTGTAAGCACTCTAAAATCCTTTCCCGTCCTGCAACGGTAATCTGTAGCACTCTTTCTATCTTCCAATTTTACCACTGTTTAACTAAATAGTTATGTGTACGCTACTGGCAAAACTAGCAATTGGACTCTCTGCCACAATGGCAACAGCGTTCTACTATCTAGCTGCCGCCCCTCCGGCTTCAGCAGCAATCGATGTGTGCGGGCCCGGAAACTTTTCAGATCAGTGCGTGAAGGGCCAGCAATCAACATCGACCTCATCATCAACATCCCTGCGAGACTCTGTACCGGAACCGCAACTGGCAACGCCAGACCCGGTAACAGAACCGCAGGTAGTCGAACCGCAACTGGCATCGCCAGACCCGGTAACAGAACCGCAGGTAGTCGAACCGCAACTGGCATCGCCAGATCCCGTACCGCAAGAATCGCCGGTAGTCCTTCAATCACCAGCACCGACACCAGAGCCAGTAGCGCCGACGCCGCCGGTTGAATTGCCACTGACCACGCCAGAGCCTACAGAGCAATTGCCTGATGTCCAACTGCCTGCGATCGGAAACCCGATAGTGTCGCCTTCACCCATAGTGGCGCCAACGCCGACCTTTCCAGACATCTACCAAAATCCCGCCACCCCTAGTAGAACAGCTATCCCAGAACCGGGTACTGTGGTAGCACTCCTGCTGACAGGCGCAGGAATCATCTGTTCCGGCAGAAAACGAAACAAGCAGGTCGGTCAGCAACGGTAGGCAGGCCCAAGCTGCTGCTTGTTTTCAAAATGTCTCCGTTTCTTGAAGGAAGCGCGGGTGTTTTTTTAATTTATAGGCTAAAATTAAAGAAAATTATATAAGCAATAAATCTACAGCTTGCTGCAACTATATAAAAATTAAAATAAGATTGGTTAAGATTACAATAAAAGAATATTGTTATTGTTTGAGCGTCCGATGACCCCTAAAGTAGAAATTTACACTTGGAGAACCTGCCCGTTTTGCATTCGTGCCAAAGCACTGCTGAAGCGAAAAGGAGTTGATTTTACAGAGTACGCGATCGACGGAGATGCCACAGCACGGGATCAAATGACCGATCGAGCCAACGGAGGCCGCACCCTGCCCCAAATATTCATTAACGACCAACACATAGGCGGCTGCGACGAAATCCACGAACTCGATGCTCAAGGCCAGCTAGACCCGCTGCTAGCAAAATGAGGCATTCCCTTTTGAATTTTTTTGAGTTTGCCAAAATTTTCCTGCGACCAATTCTTAATTTTAACTGAAAATGAAATTTGCATTCATCATCGATCCCCTCGCGCGACTAATTCCAGGACACGATACCAGCGTAGCGCTGATGGAAGCAGCTCAAGAGTTGGGTCACGAAGTCTGGGCGACTCAAGCCAACGAATTAAGCGTCATCGGCGGGAAAACCTGGGCAATGCTCAGTCGGGTAGCCCTCACCCCAGTAAAAGTGGTAGATGGACGCTGGGAGGCGGCTGAGGCTTGGTACGAGGTGGAACAGCCTACCTTGCAGCCTCTCGAAGCAATGGACGCAGTATTTATGCGGACAGACCCCCCAGTCAACACTGCTTACCTTTACGCTACTTACCTTCTAGACGGCATCGATCCCGCTAAAACTTTGGTAGTTAACAGTCCCAAAGGATTGCGGGCGGCGAATGAAAAGATGTACGCCTTGCAATTTGAGGGAGCGATCCCCGAGACAATTGTTTCTCAAAACAAGCAGGTAATTCGGCAATTTGTTGAGAAAAAAGGCGCGGCAGTTCTTAAACCCTTGGGCGGCAAAGCTGGCGAGGGGATTTTGTTTTTGGAACCGGGCGATCGCAATCTCAACTCCCTGGTCGAAATTAGCACTCAACAAGGGCAAATTCCAGTGATGGTTCAGACTTATCTGCCGGAAGCAAAAGAGGGAGACAAGCGGATTATACTGTTGAACGGTAAACCCATCGGTGCTATCAACCGCATTCCCACCGGGAATGAATTTCGTGGCAACATGGCCGTCGGCGGCCGAGTGGCAAAAACCGAAATTACCGATCGCGAACTGCAAATTTGCACTCAGTTAGAGCCAGTGCTACAACGAGACGGACTGTACTTTGTCGGCATTGATATCATTGGCGGTTATCTCACGGAAGTTAATGTCACAAGCCCTACAGGGATCAGAGAAATTGACTTGTTTGACGGCGTTACTTTGGGGAAACAAGTAATTGAATGGGTAGTTAGTCATTAGTCAGTGGTCATTAGTCAGTAGTCATTAGTTATGAGTTATTGGTCATTAGTTATTGGTCGCAGCTAACAAATAACAACTAACAACTAACAACTGCCAACTGCCAACTACCAACTGCCAACTATCAACAGCTAACAGTCAACAGTCAACAATTATTAAATTATGTCAAAAATTGGCGTTGCAGTAGTCGGTACAGGTTTCGGTCAAAAAGTGCACCTTCCCGGATTCCAGGCACATCACCGGACAGAGGTTGTGGCTGTTTACCACCGGAATTTAGACAAAGCAAAGGCGATCGCCACTACCCACAATATCCCCTACGCTTGCGACTCGATCGCAGATATAGTAGCCATCCCCGAAGTGGCGGGCGTCAGCATTTCCACGCCGCCATTTTTGCATTATGAAATGGCAAAAACCGTATTAGAAGCAGGCAAGCATTTATTATTAGAAAAACCGACAGCCCTGACAGCAAATGAAGCCAGAGAACTTTACCGATTAGCAAACAGCGAATCTCAAACCGATTTTAAAAATGCTGGTGCGAGAGCAATTGCCACAATGGACTTTGAGTTTCGCTTCATCCCCGCATGGCAAATGCTAGCAGAATTATTAGTAGCAGGATATGTCGGAGAAAACCGTTTAATTAAGGTTGATTGGCTGGTGTCTGGCCGCGCTGATGCGACTCGCCCTTGGAATTGGTACGCGCAGAAAGAGCGAGGCGGCGGAGTTTTGGGCGCGACGGGTTCTCACGTTTTTGATTATATTAGCTGGCTGTTCGGCCCGCCGCAGAGGCTTTCTGGGCAACTGATTACAGGAATTTCGGCGCGACCCGATCCCAATGATTCGGGAAATTTTAAATTAGTTGATGCCGATGATTCTTGCACGTTGATGTTGGAATTAGCCGGGGGAACGCCTTGTCAAGTTTGTTTGAGTTCTGTTACTTATCAAGGGCGGGGACACTGGGTGGAAATATACGGGAGTAAGGGTACGTTGGTGTTGGGAAGCGACAACCAACAAGATTACGTCCACGGATTTCGCTTGTGGGGTTCCCAAGGTGGAGAACCTTTAGCTGAAATCACAATTCCTCAAAGGTTGGAGTTTCCTCAAGTTTATCCAGACGGGAGGATTGCACCGTTTATTCGAGTAGTAGATAGGTGGGTAGAAGCGATAGATGCAGGTAAATCCTTGATACCGTCGCTGAAAGAAGGAGTTTACTCGCAGTTGTTGATGGATTTGACCCAGGAGTCGAATGCTACGGGAACTTGGGTAGATTTACCGAATTTAGATAAATTTTTGGGCACTAAGTAAAAGTAAAAACTCACAAAGCAATCTCTCGCACTCGAAAAGCACCCCAAACCCGATAAACTACGAATAGATTAACTCAATCAATCCCTATATCCAGAGTCGGTAGTTGTGAATGGCGCGCCCTGAAAGTCCTTGCCTCAGTATAGCGATCGCTCGCCTGAGAACCGCTGGGGCAAACCATTTTGCCACTTGGGTTCTACAAGCTCCCTATCCCAGCGGGTACGTTCACCACGACTGTATGTGGCCACATACCCTATCCCAATCATGGAAAGCTTGGCAGGAAATGTTTTCCCCCTCCGGGACAATTCACGAATTGCCCCTAAATCCTGATGGCAGTTTCGTCTCGCCGGAAAACAACCAGAATATACTGGCAGAAATTGAAAAACGAAGCCCTCACTCGCTACAGCTACCTCCACCGACGCCCTCTGTGCCGCTCCACCTCGGTCAAGGGGGGTGGGTGGACAGGGGGAGGGAGGAGCAGAATCCGCCACCGCCACCGGCTAGCTACAGCAGCCGCCTGATGCAGCAGTTGGGGATCGATCTTTGGCAGTGGCTGTTTGAAGGGCCGATTCAGGGCAGTCTCCAGGAAAGTAAAGGTATCGCGATCGGGCAAAATCTACCGCTGCGAGTGCGCGTAGACTTGCGCGAACCGTATTTAATTGCTTTGCCTTGGGAAATTATGCAGCCTCAAGCCGGTCAACCGGCAATTTCTCTGTCGCAGCAACTGCTTTTCAGCCGCACTACCAGCAATGTTGAGCCTTTGCCGCCCCTGCGTCCTGCGGAGTCGCTCAATATTTTGCTAGTTTTGGGACAAGCAGAACCCGGCCGCGGTGCTAATTCTCAATCTTCCAAGGGCAATAACCATCATTTGCAGTTGGAAGCAGAAGCACTCGCCCTAGCTGGCGTTCTCGAAAGTGCTTTTCAAACCGACGACAGCGGCAAATATTTTGACATCAGCGTTCCGACTCGCGTCGATACTCTGATCGAACCTACTCCGGCGGAACTAATTTCTCGGCTGGAAACGCAAGCTTACAACATTCTGTTTTACGCCGGCCACGGGATACCGGGCCCCGACGGCGGCTTGCTGTTTTTGGGGCCGGACACCGCGATTAACGGTACTGAACTGGCTCAGGTGTTAGTTCGGTGCCGCGTGACTCTGGCGGTGTTTAATGCCTGCTGGGGAGCTCAGCCGGCGGTGGAGAGGCTGCACTCAACTAACGGTCAGCAACAGGCGATCGCCCGCAGCAGTTTGGCTGAGGTACTGATCCATCACGGGGTGCCGGCGGTGTTGGGGATGCGGGACTCGATCGCCGATCGCGAGGCCCTGAGTTTTATCCAAACTTTTGCCCGAGCTTTGGCCGGGCGGATGTCGGTCGATCGGGCCGTCGCCGTCGCCAGACAGCAGCTACTAACGCTCTACAAGTTCAATCAACCGGCTTGGACGCTGCCTGTGCTGTATATGCACCCGGAGTTTGACGGTCAACTGACTGAGCCGGTAGATGACCTGAAAACTGAATTGCCTTTAAATTCTTCTACTTGGCTGGGACGCTTGCCGTCTTGTGCTTATTTGCGGGGGCGCGATCGACCAAATGCCAAATCCACCGAATCGACCAATCAGGTTTGGCAGATTCGCGCCGGTATGGTTCGAGTCGGACGCTGGGAAGAAAACGACGTAGTGATTCGAGAACAGTGGGTTTCTCAAAAACACGCCGAGATTTTCTGTCGCAACAGTATCGGAGATAACCGGGGCGAACCCAGCTACTTCCTGCGCGATTTTTCTCGCTACGGGACTTTAGTTTTGGGACCAGAAGGATGGCAGAGAGTTCACCACCAAGAATTGCTGCTGCGCAGCGGCACTCAGCTAAAATTTGGCAGTTCTCAAGGTCAGATTTTTGACTTCACTATTGAGGTTCCAAAAACTTCGGGCTACAGTGATACTGATTGCGGAACGAATTAAGGTGCGGGTGTAGTTAATGAAGGCGATCGGCGATCGGGACAGCAAAGTTCTGGGCGCCCGCGTCTCAAGTCTGAAGTTAAAAGAGTTACTCACCACTGGCACCTCGCAACTCGCACTTGGCAGAGTCCACCTTCTGTATTTTCCTTTTCCCACTTAGGTATTACATCATGGCTACCCAATCTCCTGATTCTCAATATTTTCGCGACTCGCAAACTCAGGCCCAAATGGAACTGCTCGCCACAATTGTTCAGACTGATGTTGCTTATCCCTGGAATCCTGCACAGCTTGAATCAGAATCTTATTTGAGTGCCCTAGAGCAGGAATTTGCACTATTTGATTCCTTTAGCGACAGCGATATCGCCGAGAAGTCGCAAGTTTTATTCGCGCAATTGGAACAAGTTTGGCTGGCGAGTGCTCTGCAAAAGTCTTTGCGCGAGAAATTTGCTCGCGTTCCTCAAGATTTTCTTGCCAGCATCGCTCAAAGCGTGCAAAACGCAACTGTTAAGTATCAATCTTTAGCTGACCAAATGGTTGAGTGCGTGTTAGATATTTTGCCTCAGTGGGCTGAGGAAGATTTGCAGGTGTTGGCGCGTCCTTTGGCTTATGCCATGCGAGATGCCGAGCCGTCCGGGGTAGAATTGGTCATGGCGACTAGAAGACATTGGGCCGAATTGTCGGAAATAGAACAGGCGAGAGTTGGTTTGGCTGTCGCCCGCTATGCAATCTCGGAATTAGCAATTTCTGATTAATTGTTTGATGGCTGAGTTTTTGTGCTGCGATCTCGGTAATTTTTTTAAAGTAATTAGGACTTACGCATTGACAAAAAACATCATCTATGAATTCTAGATAATGAGATCACTGTTAAGGTTGGCAAAAATAT